>JAZQHN010000095.1:0-8210 GCA_045540615.1 Clostridia bacterium | reverse complement strand
TGTTTGTTCCGGCAAGGTATCCGGTGCCAAAAGGGTAAATGAAAGTACTGCTGCAGAATCTTCTGTACCTGCTGCAAAAACCGGTACAGAGCATAAAAGAACAAAGACCAATAAAAAAGATATAATTTTCATTAAAATCGCCTCATAAAAATATTGGTTTAAAAATGTTGCTCTGACAAAAATGAAAGAGCAACATTGAAAGATCGTATGTAAATTGTGTTAACGTTTTGGATTAATAATATCTCTCCAACTAAAATCACCTCTGGCGAGACCTTGAATCAGTACTTCAGCGGTTGCCAGATTGGTAGCATAGGGAATAGCATGAATGTCACATAATTTAAGCATTTCATCAACTTCATCTATATTTTCCGCTGATGGGTCGCGTAAAAACAATAGAAAATCTATTTCGTTGTAGGAAACACGGGCTGCAATTTGTTGAAATCCACCGGACGGATCGGACAATGTTTGAATTTTCATATTGGTTGCATCGCTCACCAATCGACCGGTAGTAGCGGTTGCTAATAACGTATGATTTTCTAATATTCCCTTATAAGCAATGCAGAATTGAACCATAAGTTCTTTTTTTGTGTCTTGAGCAATCAATGCGATATTCAATGTAATTCCTCCTTTGATTTTATTATGTTCATCCCCAATATGGGGCATGAATATCAAATTTTCTTTCGTAATTGCTTTAACCGATTTAATAAAGACGGTTTTTGAAAGGTTGCTAACGGAATTTCTTTTCCTGTCAGCCGTTTTGCAATATTTTTATAGCAAACAGCACCTTTTGAGGTTGGAGATAAAAAGATTGGTTCTCCTGTGTTGCCTGCTTTTATTAAAGCGTTGTCTTCGTAAACAATTCCTGCCAGCGGAAGCTTGACGGTATCTAAAACCTGCTCGATACTGAGCAAAACACCTTCTTCTGCAAGCACAGGTTGATAACGATTGATGATTAACTGAATATCAGTGATATTGTTTTCTGTTAAAAGTTGTGCAATTTTATCGCCGTCACGAAGGGAAGCAGTTTCGCACTGAACAACAACAAGGGCTTTATCTGCACTGCATATGGCATTGAAAAAGCCTTGCTCTGCACCTGCCGGACAGTCAATCAAAACAAAATCGAACTGTTCGGAAAGCTGGCGGTACAGTTCTTTCATTTCTTCCTCAGTGTAATCATGATGAACACCTGCTTGTGGGGCGGGGAGAACAAAAAGAGAAAGATAATGCGGATGGGGAATCAACGCTTCTTCTAAAGAACAATTCTTTCGAATGACATCGCCCCAATGACTGCTGCTTTGATCCGAAACACCGGTGGTTAAATCAAGCTTGCGAAGCCCTATATCCAGATCAATCATAACTGTCTTTTTTTCCAACAGAGAGAGTGCGGCACCCAAACCGGCAACAGAGGTTGTTTTTCCGACGCCTCCTTTTCCGGAGGTGAGCACAATGATCTGTCCCATAGTTTTGCTCCTCCTAATGTGTAATCTGAATACGAAATGACATGATTGACAATCACTTTGTCGCATATATGTCTATTATACCACAAAAATTGCATTTCGTCTACTTTTTTTTTACATTTTTTCTAATTTTTTTCTCATTGTAATTGAGTCAAACGCCAGATTAAAAGTGAGAATAACAATACTGCAACGAGAATCAGAATCCATATTCTTCGTTTCATCATAATTTTGCTCCGTTAATTTCTGCCATAATACGGCTGATGGGTAAGCCTACCACGTTAAAATAGTCCCCGCAAATTGATTCAATCAGCAAACAACCTTTTCCTTGAATCCCGTAAGCACCGGCTTTGTCAAAGGGTTCACCGGTTTTCAGATATTCGGCAATCATAGTATCGTTTAACACCCGGAATTTCACTTTGGTTTCCTCGACTCCTGTTAATATTCGATCTCCTTTTAATAAACAAAAACCGGTAAATACGCTATGTTCTTTTCCGGATAAGGAGGAAAGCATTGCAGCTGCATCTTCGGCATCCTTTGGTTTGCCCAAAATTTGATTGTAAATGGTAACTATGGTATCTGCAGCAAGGATCAACTCCTCTTTGGTTCTGGAAACTGCGGCTGCTTTTTGTTTTGCAAGCATGGTTACCAGTTCTTGCGGATTTTGGCACTGCTCCATGTTTTCTTCATAGTTTCCAAGGCGTACTGTTACTTGAATCCCAAGCATTTCTAAAATTTCTTTTCTTCTTGGCGAAGCGGAAGCTAACACGATTTTTTTTATCATGGTTTACACTCCTCTATAATAATGGCCTCTGGTTTTGTTTTGTTCGAATGGCAAGCCCTTCATCATGGAATTTGCGATTTCCACGCATTCAGTCGGTTGCTCTACCGTGAATGACAGCCTTCCGTAACGAACACAGGTGTGATGAAAATCAGATAATTTATCTCCCATATACAAGGGAGCGCTGTTATACATAATATGCTCTCCGTTTACACATCTTACAGGAAATACAGTTCCTGTTCTGTCGGTTAATTGACAAGCTCCTTTACAGCTTCCGCGGAAGCTATTGACAAAACAATGTTTACTTCGCATCAAAGGAAGTCTTCCGTATAAATAAGCTTCACAGGGAATGCGGCAACGTAATTGTTTGATTTGTCCTATATTAAGCTCGGGAGAAAGACAAAGAGAAGTGGGATTTTCCTTTGATAGTGTTTCACCTGTTGTGCTGTTGTAGAGCCAAAGGGTAAGGTCTCCTTTTTTCTCCCATTGGGGGAATCCGTAGTAATCACCCAAGTTTCCGCATAGCAATCGGGAAAAACCAAGAATACGCAGTTGGGATAACTGTTGATTGATTTTTTCTCTGACCTCTTGATGGGAAACAGCTGGTAATTGTATTACAATTTCTTGATTCAATTCCTTTCTGTGCTTCCATGCAACCTCTAAAGGGAGTGCAATCCATTCAAAAGGCAAGGGTGCGATAGCCAGGTATTGTTCCCCTGTGTTGACTGTAGCGGTCCATTCTAAGACGGAGTAGTGCTTCCCTTCGGAAACAAAAGGTTGCTCCGATAAATCAGGAAGAGACCGTTTGAAGGATTGAGTCCGAAGAAGGGTCAGTTCTTCGCAGGCTTGCCGTTTTACACGGGCAAGCTCGCCCAGGGGAATCATAATACCCGGATCGAGAGCAAGTCGGCATTGTTGCAGGCTGTAAGGAGTATCGCCCAGTTTGCCCAGCCGTTCCGAAACAGTTTGTTCGTCCAACGGTCTGTTTTGTGCGGGGAAGGCAGGAGTTTCTCCTAAAGCAAGAACATGATGATCAGAAGCATCTGAAACAGTTAGGCGAAATACCTGTTCCTTTTTCAGTTCCCCTTCCATTTTAATGGGAATTTTTCTCTGAATCGGGGCGGGCATTTCTTGTTTTCTGTAAGGTGTTTCCGGTTTTTGGTAAGCAAACATATGGTTTTGATTGGTGTAATATCCGTCTGTGTATCCTCCACGGTCAAATACCTGCTTCAAACGATCCAGTTCGGAATCAGATATGGTTTCACCGTCTAATGCACGGCGATAAAAGGAGGTAACAAGCCCCACATACTCAGGACCTTTCATCCGACCTTCAATTTTTAGGGAAGCGACTCCCATACGTGCTAAAGAATCAATATGAGGCAAAAGAAGGTTGTCCTTTAAATTCATGAGAAGGGATGGCTTTTCTTTGCCGATAGAATAGGGAAGTCGGCATGGTTGAGCACATTTACCGCGGTTTCCGCTTCGACGGCCTATCATGCTGCTCATGAGACAAAATCCTGAATAACAAGCACACAGAGCCCCATGGACAAACACTTCAATTTCAATGTTTTCTTTACAAAGAACGGCTAACTCTTCCATAGAAAGTTCACGAGCTGCAACTGCACGAGTGCATCCCAATTGTTTGGCAGCCTGTAATCCGGCAATATTGCAAATTCCAGCTTGTGTACTTGCATGAACAGGTAATTTTGGGAGATGTCTGTGCAAAAAATCCATCACACCCGCTTCCTGAACAATAATGCCGTCTGCACCATTTTGATACAAAAAAGAGACATAAGAATACAGCCCCTCCATTTCTCTGTCAGATAGGAGAGTGTTCACTGTAACGTATGTCTTTACATTATGGCTATGACAAAAATCAATGGCGTCTACCAATGTTTCTTTCGTGAAATTTTCAGCATTCATTCTGGCGTTTGCAAAATCGTTGCATCCGAGATACACAGCATCTGCTCCGTAAGCAACCGCTGCGTTTAATGATTCGGGAGAACCTGCAGGTGCCAGAAGTTCCGGTATATTTTTATTCATCGTTAAGTTAGATCGTCAAAAGTAATGTTGTTATTTTGTAATCCAAGTTCAAAGCTTTTCAAAGCATCTTCCAATTCGGTTTCTTTTTTCGCATAGCGGATTTGCAATGCCTGATACCGTGCTTGAAGCTCTGCCAGCTCCTGACTTAACGTTTCGTTTTTTTGCTTCAATGAAAGGAGCTCGTTTTCCTTATCAATGTTATCCTTTTTCAGACGACCTGTTTCCTCCCGTCCTTTCAAACATTCATCTCCGATATTTAAAGAAGTAAGAACAGCAGCCATGGAGATACTGAGTCTGGGATTTGCCTCTTCAATTTCTCTCATTTTTTGATCCACGAAAAAAGCAACCCGATGAATATATTCGGGAGATTCTTCGCTGACCAAAGTATAGTCTCTTCCGCAGATTCTCACTTCCAGTTTTTGCTTTTCACTCATAGTTTCCATTCCTTTCCCTGAGTCCCTTTTTTCTATTATACAACAAAATTCGAAAATACACAACCTTTATTTTTGAAAATAATTGCTTTTTTTACGAAATTATGATAAAATGAAAAGAAAGGAGGAATGAACAATGGCACATATGACCGTAACAAGAAAATCCGGGGCGTTGGGAAAAGAAACGCAATTGCATATTATAGTCCCCAACGGCAAGGTGGAGCAACCTTTAAAAGTATTATATTTATTGCATGGATTGAGTGACGACTCATCCTGTTGGAGCAGGTTTACCTGTCTGGAGCGGTATGTCAGATATGGTGACCCTGTTATTGTGATGCCGGACGGCGGAAGAAGTTTTTATCATGATACACCTTATGGCGAAAACTATTTTACTTATATTACTCAGGAGTTACCTGAATGGATTCAGTCTGTATTTCCTGTAAGCAAAAAAAGAGAGGATACCTTTATTGCAGGCTTGAGTATGGGCGGATACGGTGCTTTGAAGGCGGCTTTGACTTACCCTGAACAGTATGGCGGCGTAGCAGCGTTTTCTTCTGTTTGTGATGTCAAACGTCATTACGAGGATCAATCTTTGCCTGTCAAAATAATGTTCGGGGAGCAACCTTGTTGGGAATCTCTTGATTTGTATGAATTAGCCAAAAAAGGGAATTTAAGCGAACAGAAACCAAAAATTTATCAGTGGTGCGGAACCTCTGATTTTCTGTATCAGGATAACAAGAAATTTTGTTCTTTTATGGAAACCCTTTCCTATGATTATCATTTTTACGAAAGTGAGGGTGATCATATGTGGAATTATTGGAATGAACAGGTAGAAAAGGCAATGCTCTTTTTTAATTTAACAGAAAAGCAATAGAATTGTAATATTACAGTACTTTACACCGTTCGACTTTTTTGGTATACTGTATATGATAATTGGTAAACTATCAAATGACGAGGTGAATGAAATTGAAACGGTGGATTGCATTGTTCCTTTGTATTTTTATGGCGTGGGGATTGACGGTACCTGTTTTTTCAGAAACGGAAGATGAGGCTCAATCCGAATCGGTTGCCGCAGAGGAAGAGGAAAATGACAAGGAAAAGAAAGAAAAGAAGAAGGAAAAACCAAAGGATTTTTCTTCTATTGTTGCACCTCATGCCATTGTGGTGGATTTGGAATCCGGATATATATTATTTGAAAAGGATAGTACAGAACAGGCATATCCCGGTGACTTGGTAAAATTGATGACAGCATTGATTGTTGCCGAGCAGTGCGATATGAATGATATTGTAACCGTTTCACAAACAGTTCTTGACAGCATTGATATTTATGTGAATACCTCCATTGAACTGGAAGCGGGAGAGCAGGCTTCGGTAAAGGATTTGTTGTATGCAATGCTTCTTCCTTCTGCTGATGATGCCGCAATTGCTTTGGCTGAGCATGTTGCAGGCGACGAAGGAACATTTGTTGAACAAATGAATCAAAAGGCAAAAGAGCTTGGAATGAACGATACGGTCTTTACCAATGCCTCCGGTATTTTTGATGAAGGACAGTATACAACTGCGAAGGATATGGCAATTTTGTCCCGTGCGGTTATGAGTCATGATTTGCTTGCCAAGGCTGTAGGAACGGATGTATTTGAATTTTCAGCAACCAACACAAGACCGGAACCCTCCACCTATTTTAATAAAAACTATTTGGTAAGTGCTTATATTACACCTGATTATTTTTATGATAATGCATTGGGATTGAAAAACGGGTATACTGAAGAAGGACAATATACTTTGTCAGCTGCTGCAAGTAACGGAGTGGGAGAAGTTCTTTGTGTCGTAATGGGAAACGAACGGGATGAAGAAACGGATGAAATTACAAGTTTTAATGATTGCATCACGGTGTTTGATTATGTGTTTGATCATTATTCTTACACAACGGTGATCAACACCAACCAGATTATTGCTGAATATGATGTTCCCAATGCAAAAGGGGACGGACATGTGTTATTGTTGTGTCCTACCACTAAGGAATCTTTTTTGCCCAATACTTTTTCTCCTGAAGATGTTACCTTCAATGTAAATCTAAATCGGGAATTGAAAGCACCCATTACAAAAGGAGAAGTTTTGGGGACAGCAGAGGTTGTTTATAACAATCAGATTATCAGTACCATCGAATTGGTCAGTGATCGCGATTTGACCAGAAGCTTGTTTAAAAAATTAGGATTCTTAAAATATGTAGGACTGTTCATTGTTTTATTGTTCTTAGCAATGCTTTTGATGCGGGCGTACAACATGAATAAACGAAAGAAACGGAAAAAAAGGTTGAACGCTCAGCGTGCAAAACTGGAAGAACGTTCCCGCAGAACTCAATCTGCAGAACCGAAAAGGGAAATACCGGTCAGAAAAACTGATACAGAGTATCGTCGGCAGGCGGCTTTGGAACGTACCACACGAAATTTGGAACGGAGTGCAAGATTAACCTCCGATCGTGCTAAAATGAGAGCAGATGCAAGATTAAGCCGTGAATTGGAAAGAAGACGCATGGATGAAGAACGTTCCCGCCGTGAGGATTAAAATAAAGAAGCGGAAATTCGTATTTTTTGAAGAACTGAAAGGAACATCTCGATTTTTAGATGTTCCTTTTGTGTTCTCTTGACAAATAGAATCTTGTTATGTTATAATTATTATAGTTTGAAAGGAGAGAGGAATTTTATGAATATTTGGCATGATATCAGCCCGAAACGAATTCATAATGACGATTTTATGGCAGTCGTAGAAATTTCAAAAGGAAGCAAGAACAAGTATGAATTGGACAAGGAAACAGGTCTTTTGCGGTTGGACAGAATTTTATATACTGCAACCCATTACCCGGCAAATTACGGCTTTATTCCAAGAACCTATGCAGATGACCTTGACCCTTTGGATGTTCTGATTTTGTGTTCTCAGTCAGTGGCTCCGTTAACATTGGTTCGTTGTTATCCCATTGGGGTAATCTCTATGATTGATAACGGCAGATTCGATGAAAAAATCATCGCAATTGCATTCGATGATCCCACATACAATACTTATACCGACATTAGCCAGATTCCAAGCCATATTTTTGATGAAATGTCTCATTTCTTTAAGGTGTATAAAGAGCTGGAAGGAAAAGAAACGGTCATCAATGAAACCAAGGGAAGAGAAGCTGCTGTGGAAATTATTGATAAAGCGATAGACAGCTATATTGAGAATTATTGCAAATAATGTCATTTTTTGTAGCATGATTTTGTTTGACTTTTTCCGTGATTCGGGGTACAATAGAAATAGAATCTTCGGAAAGGGTTGATCCAATGACTTTTATGGAACGTTTTACAGAAGTGAAAGACCGTTTGGAGAAGAAAAATACAAAAGCATGCGAAGAACATTTTGCCGTTCAGGTGACCATGACCGACGAGGATGGTCAAAGTCGGAGGCCAAGCGGTCTTAGGAAGACAACATGTTTCCCCAACTCCTTGGGTTACAGAAAGAAAT
>JAZQHN010000094.1:0-7930 GCA_045540615.1 Clostridia bacterium | reverse complement strand
AGGATAACGGGCAACATAACCGCGGTTTAAAATATCACAAAGCATCCAGTCCAAGATATTATTACTGTTGGGATATCTGGAAAGCTGCATCAATTCTCCGTCAAACAATACCATAGGAGCGCTGTAGCCTGCCTGTCTTGCTTCATACTTTCCGGGATTGATCATACCCAGTTCCTCCAGGCTTGCTGCTACCACTTTTTCCTGTGCTTCTTTTGAACGAAGCTTTTCCTTCATTTCACCATCGACAGGCTTAAACTTTGACCATTCCAATGTTTTACCACCGGAAATGACAACCTCTTCTCCCGGATATGCTGCATAAGTAATGGGATTTGCTTCCGTTCCGCTGTCTTCAGCTGTAAGAGTAAATGCTTTATCAGGATAATAAGTTCCTTCTCTTACATAAACCGTAATGCCTCCTTCCGAAAGCAATTCTTCGCTTTTATACTGACGAATGGTATCTCTTGCCTTTTCCAAGGTGGCAAAAGGAGCCTCCAAGGAACCGTCATTGCTGTCATCTCCGTCCAATGCCACATATAATACCAATCCGTTTTCTGATTCTTCAGCAAAGGAAGGTACTGCCGCCAAAGAAAACAGCATGCAAAATATCAAACATAAGCTCATTAATTTTTTCATTATATAACCTCCTCTTCAAACCGCTTTATTCAGAAACTTTACCTGTAAATTCTTCTGATGATTCTCCGCAAATCATTTCTTCATTATAAACAAGATAAGGAGTAATCGTACAAGTAACACCATCAATACCGTCACCATACATCTTTACAGCAAATTTTCCTTCGCACTTTGACAAATTTTGCAATGCCTGTGCTGTGAACAAACCGGGCAGCTCAACAGAATTTCCTGCTTTGCTTGTTACCTTCATTCCGTAATCAGAAATCAGCTTCCAACCGGTCATCCGTGCATATACGATATGCGTGGAGTAAGGATTTTCCTTGGTTGGTTCTGTATTCAAGGGCTTCTTATCATAAATTACAATGGAAGGTGCTATGACTGCAGGATCATCACGATAGGTAATTTTCAATGTAGCATCCTTAACAACGGTAATGAAATCTACTTTATCGCCCAGTTCCTGACCATTATAGAAAATACTGTCAACCAATTTATCCTGAGGAGGTGTTACAGTGAGATACATCTCTTCCCCTTCGATAAATTCAGCAACTGTTTTCGTTCCTGTATAATCTTTTTTATTTATGGTAACTGTTCCGTTTCCGGCTTCAATGGTATTGGACACAGGATCCGGGTCATCCATCGTATAAACCTTATAATCATCTAAGAACATATAGTTATTTACCTGATTGTCAGGATAAATAAATCGGTCATAATAAATATTGCCAATACCGGTACTGGTACCATCTGTAGGAATGTAGGCAGAGAAATCCAAACTGTTACAATATACAATCAAATTATCTCCGCGACCATCTAAGATAACCTGGTTCCATCCCCGTTTCATAGGCACTCTGTGGTTATATCCGCTGATAGAAGTATTATTTTCCGCAAATGCACCGTTTTTCGGAGCAATATTCAAGAAATAATTTCCGCCACTGTATGTCAACTGTAACCAAAATCTGAGTCCGGGGCCGTTTACGAAAAACAGAGAAGTACTGCTGTCAGTATATCCGTCACAATACATCCAAAATTCGGTAATTGCTTTATCCGGAATAAATTTCGTAATACCATCAGATTTTTTAATCATATCCATACTGCCTGTCATGCTGTCGGGTTTATCTACATTTCTGTAGTACAAAGAGGTTCCGCTCAAACCATGAGCAGGTTTTACTGTATACTGATAATCAGCTAAAACGGTATTTCCTGCAGATTCCCCTTTTAAGGTTTCGGTCACAACAGAAGTATCATTAAAATTATAATCATGGGATGCCTCCACAGTACCGACAACCACAACCAGCATACGGGCAAGCTCTGTTCCTCTGGAGCCATCTTTGTTTTTAGCAAACACTTTCAATTGCTGCATTCCCTTTTTCAAGCCTGTTACCGTGCCATCTTCATTCACTTGAATAACATCACTTTCAGGGATTGAGTCAGCAACTAACACAAATTCATTTGCACTTACCGGCTCTATTGCTGCCTTGTTACTCTTAATGTTGGTCGGAGTGATAGTTTTTGTAACAGATACTGCAACTGTTTTTCCGACTCTCACATTACTGCTCAATGCAACATCGTAATAAGTGGTTTCAGAACCGGTATAGTTGCCATAAGTTACTTCCAGTTTTGCATTCTTTGCAGCAATAAAATAGTCAACATCATCTGCAAGGGCTGTGCCATTGTAAGTGATTTTCTTGGCCATTTTTCCTGCGGGAGGCTGAACAACAAAATACACCTTTTCGCCTTCCATGTATTCCACTTCTTTTTGACCGGTATACCGCTCCTTACCGATTACAATCGTACCTTCACCCGCTTCGATGGTATTGATAATCGGCTTGGTCAATTCATACTGTTTAATCGTATCGACAAAGAAATTGTTAGAATTCTTTTCAGTGTCAGGTTTTAAACTTCTCAGGATAGAAATAAAACCACTCATTGTTTTCTGTGAAGCTTCATAAGTAAAAATTGCTCTGCCGTTATGATATACGGTATAGATTCCCTCACCTGAATCAGCATCAACTTTAGAACCATCCACTACAAACTGTGCCCAGGTGCCCGCAACCATACCGCTGAAACCGTTGGTTCCCCAACCGTCTCCTGCATCCAGATGAACAAAGGTTCCATCACCGAAGCGTTTTTGAGCCTTCCAGGCATAAGTGGTTGTGTCGTTATAGGAACGAAGTCCAATTTTTCCGCCATCAGGGAAACAAAAATCCAGGTATCGGTAAAGCGGATTGGCGCTTGAACCACTCATCAACCAAAACTCGGTAATCATACCGGGTTCAATAGTAATAGGAGACAGAACATCATCCTTTGAAGTGTCATAAATGTCCTTAGTTCCGTATAAATGAGCCAAATTTACCTTCAAAGGATCAATAGATAATGCTTTTCCTGTCAGACCATGTCTTGGATATTCCAAGTAGGAATAAGGCAAATTGGTATATCCGCCGATGTCTTCTTTATAAATGCCTGTTGTTTCGCTATCAAAGTTTTTACTTTCCTTTGCACCCTTTGATACCACAACCAACATGGTTTTTTGCTGAGATTTCCAACTAGGATTAAATCCATAAACAGAAATCATTGTAATCCCTTCTGTTTTCCCCACAATTTCGCCGTTCACAATTTCTGCTACTGCAGGATTGGAGGATTTAAAAGTCAACCCATCGGTTATTTCGCTGATGACTCCTTGTCCTCCTGTTACTATTTCTTTCAGAAGCCGTACTTTTGTGCTTTCTCCTACTTTCACATCACCGTCTGCCACAATGGTATAATAGGTCCCGTCCGGAATTGTTGAAAAACCGGCATCCTTTTCAAAAACTACGGATAACACTGCATCTGCCGCAACTGTTACCGAAGTCGTATTGGTAGCCAAAGATTGTCCGTTATAAGAAATACTTTTTATAATCATCCCCTCATCGGGAGTAATGCTAAAATTCAAAGCACTTCCTTCTTCTGCGCTCAAAGTATTTCCGGAACCGGTATAAGTAACATCACCTATCGTTACCTTACCCCCTTCTCCTACATTCAGGGTATTGGAAACGATATTTACCGTTTCTTTAGGAAGAGTGTACATTTTTGCATTATCAAAATAATAGCTTGTGGTGTCATTACCTACTCCGGAAGACAACTGCATCACTCTCCATGCATAAATAAAGCCGGAGTTCACTTTTGTCTTTGCTTCATAAGTAAAAATAGCCATTCCGTTTACATAAGCGGTATAAATTCCCGCACCTGTTTCGGGATCTACCTTTGAGCCGTCAATCACAAACTGTGTCCAATAATTAGGGCTGAATGCTTCAACAACTCCTTTGCCCCAGCCATCGGGCTGTAAGTAGGTAATTGTTCCCGAACCGTCTCTATAATAATTATAGGACCACACACTGCCCCATGCTTTATGAACAAACTTGATTCTTGCTCCGTCAGGCATATAAATTTCAATATATCGATCTATTGCTTCTACTGTATCCCCATGTCTAAACCAAAATTCGGTCACCTTTCCCGGTTCAATGCTCACAGGAGAAAGAAGCGAATTTTTATCTGCATAAAAAGTTCCGTTTTCGGAAAATCCGTAATCAGCATATTTGGATACTTCCAATGGGGGGAGATACAAACTTTTGCCACTGGTTCCATATCTGGGATATTCCACATAGGAATAAGGAAGATTTTGATATCCACTTGCACTTTCGGTATAATTTCCTACGGTTTCAGAATCAAAATCCTTTGTTTTACCTTCATCCGCACCATTGCCCACAACCACCAACATGGTTCTTTCCTGACCCAGCCAATTGGGATTAAATCGTGTTGCCGTTATTTTAGCAACACCTGGCTTTTTCCCCACAATATAGCAACCGTCAACAATTTCTGCTATGGTTGTATCGGAGGAAGTAAAAGTCACACCACTTGTTTCGGTAATCGTAGCTTCTCCATTTGCTACCACTTCCGTCAACACCATTACTTTTGTTTTTTCTCCGATTTTCACATCACCATCGACTGCAATAGTCCAATGAGTTCCGTCAGGAATTGCTGCAAAAGCAACTGCTGTCATGCAAGTCATTATCATACATAACACAAGCATAAATGACATTGCTTTGGCTAAAAGTTTTGTTTGAACTACGCAAAAGTTTCTTTTCATGTTTGCACACTCCGTTCTTTTTTATTGATATATCATCCCTGGTTTCTCCACTAAAAAGCAGGGTTATATCCTATTTGATCCAAAATTTTTTTCATAGTTTCATGATAACTTATCCTCTGAAAAAGTAATAATAATGTGCTTTTTTATATCAAAATTTTACTATGAATTTTTGTAAAAACTAAGCTTTGCAAGATAATAACTCCGAAATATATTCTCCGACACCTTCCCCAAATGACAACATGGTACGGGTAAGTCTTGCAGTTGAAGCTGCAATATGGGTAAAAGATGCTCCACGACAAGCAACAAAAAGATTATCAAATTCTTTTGTCATAGCACATTCCAACGGTATTTCGTAAGGAGTTACTATTTCTTTTGTCAAACCGTTATTACCATGAACATCCAAGGCATGGTCTGCTATCGAAACAATTCGTCCATTTATTTCCGGTGTTCCTCGTCTGATATCCTGTTCCTTCAGTATATATCTGCCTCTCAACCGATAACTTTCTCTTATTCCTGCATCGAAAATTTGTTTTATCGTATATCCTGTCATCTTCTTTTCCTTCTGAAGATAATTCCAGTAGACATAGACCATGGCTTTTCCGATTTTATCGGCATTTTCTCCATATTCAAGATATTCATTTCCTGACATTGTCGGAAGCATATTGACATTAATATCTCCATTCGGATATTTTACAAAACAAGATACTATTTTTTTCATTCTATTTTCAAGCCAGTCTTTTGGGCAACAGTCTTTCAACTCTTGCGGAATCTCGTCAATATATTCAGGATCATCTGTTTTTTGGATTCTGAACACATAGGTTACTCCGTTTATGGCAGAGCACTTTTTCGAAGCAGACGGTTCATTGAATTCTTCTCTTCCTTCGCTTCCAATGGAATAATCGCACCCTGCGTCTCTCGCTAAAACAATATCACCCGATGCATCAACAAAATAATCCGCAAAAATTTCCACATTCCCATCCGGTCCGGAAACAATCATACTTTTTATCTTACCATCTTCTACTGTGCATGATTGATAAGTATGTCCAAATAACGATGTAAGATGATTTCTGTACGGATTCAAAACACGATTCATTGCCTCACGCATCAGATCCGACTCAAATTGAAATCTTCTGAAATTTTTACTATTCTTCACCAACGAAGAACATCTCATCAGGGTATCTTCATATTTGTCTTCCGTCTTAACAGAGTAACCCCATGGCCGCTCTGAAAAGGAGTGTTTTGTCCAATCATATCCAACTGACGAATCAAAAATATTAAGGTTAGGGACAACACCAACAATATGGCATCCCTTATCCATTTTCTCAAGCTCATTTTTTAACAGCTCGTGAATTCCCGGCAAACTCACTCCCGGCTCCCAACCGTCAACACCGCAAAACACTGCAGTCCCGCCAAAATCAGGATTTTTATCCACGACAACTGTTTTGATTCCTTTTCTGATAAGTCTGTATACACAACCTGTTCCACCGGCACCTGCACCGACAATACATACCTGTGTGTTAAGCTTCATAGAATCACCTGCCCAATTATAACGGATTCACCTGTTTGTCAATCCCCCATACCGTTACATCCTCAACAACAGCTCTTTGAGGAAGATTTGCAACATATAATACTGTTTCGGCAATATCTTCAGGCAGAAGCTGATCCGTTGTTTCACCGATTCCGCAAGCACTCTGAAATCCGGTGGAAGCAGAGGAGGGAACTACACAAGTAACTCTTACATTGTAAGGCTGCATTTCAAGATACATTCCCTTTGAAAAATTAAGCACACCGGCTTTTGCGGCAGCATAAACACTCCAAGCAGGCCAACATTGTCTTGCACAAACCGAAGAAATATTGATGATTGTACCACATTTCTGCAGCTTCATCATTTCAGCAAATGCACGAGAACCGTAAATCACACTGTTTAAGTTCAGTTTAATAATTTCATCTATTTCTTCTGTTGTAAATTCAATGACTTCTTTGATGGCAACTCCACCGCCCGCATTGTTAACAAGTACATCAATTCTGCCGTACTTTTCCTTCACAATGCTTACAGCGTTTTCCCAATCTTTCGGATTCGTAACATCCATAGAAAAAGCAAGATCACCATTTACTTCTTTTCTTGCTACTTCCAGTTTTTCAAAATTTCTCGCAGTCATAATGACAACATCGCCGTTTTCTTTAAACGCTTTTGCAGTTGCCTTTCCGTATCCACTTGATGCTCCTGTGATTAATATAATTCTATTCATCATATTCTCCTACTCTATCGGTATTCTTATTTCCCATTCAAAATTTTCTTGTGACATATCGGCAGGAAAGACTTCGACAATTGGAGTCTTTCTATTTAGCTTTAGATTTGCAGATGGAAGCCATTCGTAAATAATTTTACTGTACTGTTCATTTACAAAGTTGTCATCTGTGGTATTCAATTTAAAACAAGCCCAACGAGAGGCAGGTATCGTTTCTCCCTGTTCACTTTTTTCACCAATATAGCAAACCACCTCGTTATCGCAGTTTTGATACGAAACAAAAATTTCATCCGAAGAAAGGGTTTTATCAGTTTGGCTTTCGTAAAAAGCATTCCATACATTTTCACAGCAGCAACTATCGGTGATCGAAGATATTCCAGAATATCCATTGATACAAAAACTGTTTTCTCTAATAATTTTGAAAGGCACAATTTCTGTATTTGAAACGGAAAATTTCAGCTTGGGAACAGAATAAAGTTGAATTTCACAGTTTCCCTTTGAGTATTCTGTCGGCGTACAATTATGGTGCGCTTTAAATGCTTTGGTAAACGCCGATTGCGTAGAATATCCATATTTTTCACTTAATTCAAGAACGTCAACTTTACCCGATGTAGCAATTTCACAGGCAGCAAGAGAAAGACGCCGCTTCCGTATATACTCTGATATAGGAATTCCTACAACAAAAGAAAAGATTCTTCTGAATTCATACATGGACAAACTCATTTTTTGAGCAAGAGCATTACATTCAATCTCTTCTGTAATATGTTCTTCAATATAATCTAAAACTTCTTCGATTTTTTTCATTCCTTCAGACATAAAACGCACCTCCTTATCTTATTGTAATACTTTCGCTCCAAAAAATCTCGTCTTTTCGTGTACTATAAAGAAAAAAATAACAACTCAGAACGAAAGTCGACGGTTGATTTCTACA
>JAZQHN010000093.1:0-5216 GCA_045540615.1 Clostridia bacterium | reverse complement strand
CATGGTCAGAATTTCATCTGCCAACACTGTTTTTGCAAGCTTGGGAAATACTTTTTTGGAACCGTCTTTTGCAAACACAGTTACCACATTGGTATCTGTTCCGAATCCTGCACCCTCTGTTTTCAGATTGTTTGCCACAATCATGGTAAGACCTTTTTTCTCCAGCTTTTCTTGGGCACGGCGTTCTAAATCTTCCGTTTCCATAGCAAATCCTACCAAAACGGCAGACAGATTCATCTGCCCCAATTCCTGCAAAATATCGGGATTTTTTTCTAAAACAATTTCAGGAAGTGCTGCTTTTTTCAGTTTTTCCTCTGCCACATCCCTTGGACGGAAATCCGCCACAGCTGCACTTTTTACAATCATATCCATCTTTGGGGCATTGTCTATGACAGCATCTCTCATCTGACAGGCAGTTGTGACCTCAATCACCTTTACTCCATAAGGAGGCTTCAAAGAAACAGGCCCCGAAACAAGGGTGACCTCAGCTCCCCGTCTTGCCGCAGCAGCAGCAATGGCATATCCCATTTTCCCTGTGGAATGATTGGTTAAAAAACGGACCGGATCAATCGGCTCACAGGTAGGCCCCGCTGTGACCAATACCGATTTCCCTGCCAAATCCTGAGGAGTACAAAGACGTACAATAGATTCAAAAATATCTTCTGTTTCAGCAAGCCGTCCCCGTCCCGTATCGCCGCAAGCCAAAAAGCCTTCCCCGGGCATGGTAAAATGATACCCCAGCTCCTTTAACTGCTTAATATTTCTTTGGGTAACAGGATTTTCAAACATATTGGTATTCATGGCAGGTGCAATTAACACAGGGGCTTTGGTTGCCATTACGGTTGTCGTAACAAAATCGTCTGCAATTCCTGCGTTGATTTTCCCGATTACATTGGCTGTTGCAGGTACCAAAACAAGCACATCTGCCCGTTTTGCCCAGGAGATATGCTCCACTTTTGTATCCTGTCTTTGTTCAAACATATCACACACCACTTTTTGCCCTGTTAAAGTACTCAGGGTAAGAGGGGTAATAAATTCCTGAGCAGATTTTGTCATCATGCAAAAACAATCTGCTCCCGCTTTTTTCAGCATACGAACAAGATCACAAACCTTATAGGCTGCAATCCCGCCGCACACACCGATTACAATTTGTTTTCCCTGGAGCATATTCTCACTCCTCCGTGATTTCCTCCGCAGAGTTTGCTTGTGCATCCTCCGTCTCTTCCTCATTTTTAGAAGATTTGATTACTTTTACTTTATCATAATATAATTCATAAACAGCCTCGGTTACTTCCTTTTTACTGTCACACTTTACCAGCACTTCCGCACCCTGAGACAGCTCACGAGCTCTTTTTGCAACTGCAATAACAAGAGAATAACGGCTGTCTGTCCGTTTCATCAATTCTCCGATTGGGGGATACATCATCATAATAATCACTTATCCTTTCTGTTTTTTGTTAGTTTATCTTCCAGATTTGTTCTAACTCTTCAATTCTTCTGGGTCTGCTCATTTTTTCTGCACGGACAATCCGTTCCAGATCATCCACCGCTTCCTGTAAACTGTCATTTTCCAACACGTAATCATAATGACTCATGAGAGGCAATTCTTCCATAGCTCGGTTTAACCGCTTTTGCACCGCTTCTTCTGTTTCGGTATTCCGTCCTCTTAAGCGGTCTGCCAATACATCAGGATCAGGAGGCAAAACAAATACATAGGTACCGCCTGTCACCTGTTTTTGTACATTTAACGCACCCTGTACTTCAATTTCTAAAATCACATCTCTGCCTTGTTCCAACGCTTGTTCCACATATTTTTTGGGAGTCCCGTAAAAATTCTCACAATACTGTGCCCATTCCAATAATTCATTATTCTCAATCATCCCTTTAAATTCCTCTTTTGAATAAAAGAAATAATGAATGCCGTCCTGTTCTCCCTGGCGGGGTGCTCTTGTGGTTGCGGAAACGGATAAAAATACTTCAGGATGACGCTTGCAATATTCTGCACAAATGGTTCCCTTTCCCGCACCGGAGGGACCTGACACCACAATCAAAAGACCTCTACTCATCCTCTTCTTCCTCCTCTAATAACAACTCTTCCTTGGAGGACAAACGGTTTGCCACCGTTTCAGGCTGTACAGCAGACAAAATAACATGGTCACTATCCATCACAATCACCGCTCTGGTTCTTCTTCCGTAGGTAGCATCAATCAGAGTTCCCCGTTCTCTTGCTTCCTGCACCATTCTTTTAATGGGTGCAGATTCCGGGCTGACAATGGCAACCAAACGACTTGCCGAAACCATGTTACCAAATCCGATATTAATCAATTTCATATGTAAAACTCCTATTCAATGTTTTGAATCTGTTCTCTGATTTTCTCAAATTCGCTTTTCACGTCAATCACAATCTTTGAAATTTCCAGATTGTTTGCTTTAGAACCGATGGTATTGATTTCCCGATTCATTTCCTGCATAATGAAATCCAGCTTCTTTCCTACTGCACCGCCGGCATGTAAGGTATCGGAAAAGCTTTTCATATGGCTGTCCAACCGCACCAGCTCTTCGTCAATGGCAGTCTTTTCTGAAAAAATTGCCACCTCTGTCAGCAGTCTCTGAGGGTCGATTTCCGTTGCAGACAATGCTTCCTCAATCTTTTGACGCAACCGTTGTTCATATTGCTCTGTTGCCTCCGGTTCACGGCGCTTGATTTCCGCAACATGAGCCTTCACGCCTTCCAGCTTATCTTCCAAATCTTTTTTGAGACATTCTCCCTCCTTTTGGCGCATGCTCAAAAATCCGTCCATCATCTGTTCCAGGCAAGAAGAAAGAAGCTGCCAAATCTTTTCTTCATCCTCTTCCGTTTCCTCCGAAACAAACAGCTCAGGATTTCTTGCCGCAACCTCTACCGTCACATCGCCTCCCAGAGAAAAGGTCTCTTTTAGCTGGGTCAAAGCCGCAAGATAGCTTTGGGCATATCCTTCATTTAATTTTACCTGCTTGGCATCTCCCGCTTCCCGTTCAATACTGATAAACAAATCCGCTTTTCCGCGGCTCAGATGGGTTTTAATCACATCCCGCACCTTGTCCTCCAAATAAGAATAAAGGCGGGGTAACCGAACGGACAAATCCAAATACCGATGATTCACGCTTTTTAATTCCGTCCGAATCCGAAATCCGTCCGATTCCTGTTCCCAACGGCTGAAACCCGTCATACTTTTTATCATGGCACACGACTCCTATTCTAATCATACAAATATCATATATATACTATTGTACATCAAAACTTTTCTTTTTGTCAATAAAATTTGCTTTTTTCGTTAAAATAGTGTATAATAATAAAAGAACGGAGGGTAAAATTATGGCAATGGACGGAATTGCGGTGCGTTGTACCGCTTATGAACTGAATGAACAACTGAAAAATGCAAGGGTAGACAAGGTTTATCAGCCCGAGCTTGATGAAATTGTCATCGGATTCCGAAGGGATCGAGACAATGTACGTCTGGTACTCAGTGCCAGCGCCAATCATGCCAGGGTTCATCTTACCGAACAAAAAAAAGAAAACCCCATGCAGGCACCCTTTTTTTGTATGCTTCTCAGAAAGCATCTGATTCCCTCAAAGCTGATGAACGTATCTCAACAAGACTTTGAACGAATTTTGATTTTTGAATTTGCATGCACCACCGAATTGGGTGACCCGGTAAAAAAATACTTAATCGCAGAGCTGATGGGACGTCACAGCAACCTGATTTTTACAGATGAAGATGGCAGAATTTTAGACAGCGTCAAGCATATTGATGTGAATATCAGCAGTATCAGGCAAGTCCTTCCCGGACTTCAATATGAAGGCGCGCCCTCCCAAAACAAAAAAAATCCTCTGTTGGCAGAGGAGGGTGAGCTGGTCAAATTAATCAACGAAAATCCGGAACAAAAGCTGGAAAAATTATTGTTGCAGACCTATACGGGACTTTCTCCCCTTGCGTGCCGTGAAATTGCATATCGGGCAGCAGGAGATTGGGATGCAGATACCTCTCATTTGCCAAATACTGCAGTCAGCAAAATTGCAGACTTTTTTACCGACATCAAAGAAAATCGGTTTGTTCCTTCTCTGGTGATGGAAGGGGAAAAAAGCATCGAATTTTCTGCATTTTCTCCTACCCAATACGGGCAGAAGGTGATTCACCCCGAAACCTTCAGCCTTACCTTGGAACAGTACTTTACCAATCGGGATGTGGATCAAAGACAGCATCAGAGAGCTGCCGCTATGGAAAAGGTGGTTTCCAATCTGATAGAACGGACTGCAAAAAAATGCAATATTTACCGTCAAACCATCAAGGATGCGGAAAAAAAGGAAACACAAAAGGAATACGGAGATTTGATCATGGCAAATCTCTATCAGATTCAACCCGGTGACACAACCTTAACTGCTCAGAATTTTTATTCGGAAGAAGGAGAAACGGTTACCATTTCCTTAGATCCGCAAAAATCGGGTGCTCAGAATGCCCAGCGGTATTACACCCGTTATACCAAACAAAAAACGGCGGAAAAAATGGCACAAGAGCAGTTGGAATCCGCATTGCAGGAATTGGAATACTTAGAATCGGTCAAGCAATTTTTGGAAAATGCCAAAACTCCCTCCGAGCTTTCGGATATTCGGGACGAGCTTCACGCACAAGGATATTTATCCCACGGCTCCAAAGGAAAACGGCAAAAAAACAAAAAAATACAGCCAAGAATTTTTATTTCCTCTGACGGATTTACCATTTATGTGGGAAAAAACAACATCCAAAATGACGCCATTACCTTTCAACTGTCCCGCAGTCGGGATATTTGGCTTCATACCAAAAATATCCCCGGCTCTCATACTCTGATTGTACGGGGAGGGGCGGAAGACATTCCCGACCGCACCTTAGAAGAAGCGGCTATGCTTTGTGCCTATCACTCCAAAGCCAAAAACGGGGTCAAGGTACCTGTGGATTACACCGAATGTAAATACGTAAAAAAAATATCGGGTGCCAAACCGGGAATGGTGATTTACGATAATTTCAGCACGGTTTTTGTAACACCCGACCAAGCTCTGGCAGACAAATTGGAACAAAATTGACAAACGGAATACAGAAAAATCCCACCGAAATGGGATTTTTCTTCGTTTTATCACCTTTTTTCATTCTGAACATTTTTTCCTATCCCCCACAAAAAGGGAGTATCATCAGTTTACAGCC
>JAZQHN010000092.1:0-4429 GCA_045540615.1 Clostridia bacterium | reverse complement strand
AAATGCAATTAAACGAAATAATAATTATAATCAAAGGGGTTACAGAAGACCTGTTTCAAAGGATGCTGAATAAGAAAATGGGTGGCGAGGAACAATTGTGTTTCCTCGCCATTTTCGGATAAGGAGAGAATGAAATGACTTATCATGAAGACACCATAGCAGCTGTTTCCACGCCTTCCGGAAAGGGAGCAGTTTCTATGATAAGAGTGAGCGGAAAAGAAGCTTTTTTGATCTGTGACCGAGTGTTTCAAGGAAATCAAACCTTAGAAGAAACAAAAGGCTACCGCATGGTATATGGAAAGATTATGGATGAGGAAAAGATTATTGATCAGGTAATATGCGGTGTATTTCGGGAGCCTTCCTCTTTTACCGGAGAAAATACAGTAGAAATTTATTGTCACGGCGGTGTGAAAAACACGGTAATGATATTGGAAGCTGTTCTTCGTGCCGGAGCAAGAAATGCAGAACGGGGAGAATTTACCAAACGTGCATTTTTAAACGGAAAAATAGATTTGTCTCAGGCAGAGGCAGTCATTGATTTGATTAATTCCGGAACAGAAAGTGCAGTTTTTCAGTCTACAGGCCAGTTAGAAGGAGAAATTTCAAAAAAAATCAATGGGTTAAGAGATAAAATAACAGCGATGAATGCAAAGATATTAGCTGTGATAGATTTTCCGGATGAGGAAATTGAAGAGTGGGAAAAAGAAAACTTTTTTCACATTTTAGAAGAAGTAAAAGAAGAAATTATCTTATTATTGCAAGAATTTGAACGGGGAAGAATTTTAAAAACCGGATTAAATACTGTCATTATCGGTAAAACAAACGCAGGAAAATCTTCTCTTTTAAATTGCTTGTTAAAAGAGAAAAGAGCCATTGTAACGGAAATTGAAGGAACCACTCGTGATGTGATTGAAGATGAGTTGGAAATCAAAGGTGTTCCTGTCCGATTAATTGATACAGCAGGAATTCGGGAAACAGAAGATACTGTAGAAAAAATTGGTGTAGAAAAGAGCAAGGAGCTGATTCCTTCTGCAGATTTGATTCTATTTGTTATGGATGGTTCCCGTCCTTTGGATGAGAATGATCGGAGCATTCTTGATTTATTAGAGAATAAACAAGTGATTACCATAAAAAATAAAGCTGATTTACCATGTCAATTAGAGCTTGATGCGCCTATGCTTTCTTTGTCTTGTAAAACGGGAGAAGGATTACATGAGCTGTATGAGAAAATTTATCAGGTTGCAGTGAAAGAGGAACGAAATTTATCTCAGTCTCCCCTGATGAATCATATCAGACACAAGCAATGTTTGGAGCTGGCATTAAAAAGTGTGGAAGAAGCGCTTTTAGGTCGGGAAATGCCTCTCGATTTGGTATCAATTGATTTAACAGATGCATGCCGTCATTTAGGACAAATTACAGGTTTGGAAGTCAGTGAGGATACAGTAAAACATATATTTGCAGATTTTTGTGTAGGAAAATAGGAGTTGATGGATCATGTACCATGGAGGAGATTATGACATTGCAGTGATCGGTGCAGGTCATGCGGGATGTGAAGCGGCATTTGCAGGTGCTAGGCTTGGTTGCAGTGTGGCTTTATTTACTATGAATCTGGATGCCATTGCAAATTTACCCTGTAATCCCCGTATCGGAGGAACCTCAAAAGGTCATTTGGTCAGAGAAATTGATGCATTGGGAGGAGAAATGGGTCATGTGATTGACAAAACCTTTCTGCAATCAAGAATGTTAAACAGAGGAAAGGGTCCTGCGGTTCATTCTCTTCGTGCTCAGGCAGACAGAAGAAAATATCAGGAAGAAATGAAAAAAAGGCTGGAACGAGAGCCGAATATTGATATTAAGCAATGTGAAATTACCGAGATTTTGTTTGAAGAAAACAGAGTAAAAAGTGTAGTGACTCACTTAGGAGCAGAATTTGGGATAAAGGCTGTGATTATTGCAAGCGGAACCTACCTACAGGGACGGATTATTATAGGTGATGTGTTCTATACAGGAGGGCCTGACGGCATGTTTGCGGCAACAAAACTCAGTCAATGTCTGATAGACCAAGGAATTGAGTTGATGAGGTTTAAAACAGGTACCCCTGCCAGAGTACATTTTGACAGTGTGGATACTTCTAAAATGGAAGAACAAAAGGGAGATGATGAAATCGTTCCTTTCTCCTTTTCCACCAAAGAGAAATTGGAAAATAAGTTGTCTTGTTGGCTGACTTATACCAATCAAAATACCCATGATATTATTCGTGCAAATATCCACCGTTCTCCTTTATATTCCGGGAAAATTGAAGGAATCGGACCAAGATATTGCCCCTCAATTGAGGATAAAGTGATGCGTTTTCCTGATAAGGAACGGCATCAATTATTTATTGAGCCAACGGGATTGGATACAAAAGAGATGTATGTTCAGGGAATGTCAAGCAGCCTTCCTGAGGACGTGCAGCTTGCTTTTCTTCGTTCTGTTCCAGGTCTTGAAAAGGTAAAGGTAATGAGAACAGGATATGCCATTGAATATGATTGTATCAATCCACTGCAGTTAAAGCCTACTTTGGAAGTGAAAAAGATAGAAGGTTTATATGGTGCAGGGCAATTTAACGGATCTTCCGGGTATGAAGAAGCGGCGGCACAGGGCTTGGTAGCAGGTATTAATGCGGCAAGAAAAATCCAAGGGAAAGAGGCTGTTGTGATTGACAGAAGCCAAGGATATATCGGTACGTTAATTGATGATTTGGTAACAAAAGGAACAAATGAGCCCTATAGAATGATGACAGCTCGATCAGAATACCGTCTTTTGCTTCGCCAGGATAATGCAGATGCAAGATTGACGCCCTTAGGCTATGAAATTGGATTAATTGACGAGGAACGGTATGAGGAATTTTGTGAAAAACAAAGATTGATTGAAGAAGAAATCAAACGGTGCGAGGGTACCACCCTCTCCCCTTCCAAAGAATTAAATGAGTATTTGGAAAGATGCGGAGAAAGCACTCTTTCTACAGGAATCCGTCTTGCGGCACTCATCAGACGGCCTACGGTTACCTATGATGATTTAGCATTTGCAGATCTCAACAGACCTGTTTTGCCGGTTGACGTAACAGAACAAGTGAATATTTCTATCAAGTATAGCGGATATATTGAGAAGCAAAAGCAACAGGTAGAACAATTCAGAAAAATGGAAAGTAAAAAAATTCCACAGGAGATAGATTATCATCAGATTTATGGATTAAGGTTGGAAGCACGCCAAAAATTAGATCAAATCAGACCGGAATCTTTAGGTCAGGCGTCAAGAATATCGGGTGTTTCCTCTGCAGATATTGCAGTTCTGATGGTATATCTGAATAAATAAAATGAAAGAATTATTAAAACAAAAAGCAAGTGAAATAAATGTTATGTTAACCGAAAAACAGCTTTCTCAATTTGTTCGGTATTACCAGCTTTTGGTAGAATGGAACGAAAAAATGAACCTGACTGCCATTACGGAACCTGAGGAGGTTGTGCAAAAACATTTTGTGGATAGTTTATCCTGTTTAGAAACAGGATTGCTAAAATCGGGCAAGGTGATTGATGTGGGAACGGGTGCTGGATTCCCTGCAATTCCATTAAAAATTGCTTGTCCGGAGCTTGAAATGGTGCTTTTGGATTCTCTTCAAAAACGGCTGATTTTTTTAGAGGAAGTTATCAAAGAATTGGGATTAGAAAATGTTTCTTTGGTGCATTCCCGTGCAGAAGACGGAGCACAAAAAGCAGAATTTCGGGAACAATTTGATGTTTGCATTGCACGTGCGGTAGCACCGATGAATGTGTTAGCGGAGCTTTGTCTTCCCTTTGTAAAGCAAGGAGGCTACTGGATTGCTATGAAGGGTAGCCGAGGAGAAGAGGAGTTGGAACTGGCAAAAAATTCCATTTCTATTCTTGGTGGTAAAACAAGACAATTTATTACCACGAAAATCGACGGACATACGGTAATTTCCGTTGAAAAAGTGGAAAAAACACCAAAAAAATACCCCCGTAAGGCAGGAATGCCCTCGAAAAATCCTTTAATATAAAGAAATAACAAGAAATATTTTGTGGAAAAGTCGAACGATTTTTTCTCCTTTTGTGGATAACTGTGGTATAATGGATACAGAAAGTTTTTAAATATACCGAGAAAAGGAGAAAAAGGGATGTCGATTTTTCATTTTAATGACTTATTGGAACAAATAACCGGACAAGCTGAGGAAAAGGTACATCATATTCCTATTGATTTAATTGTTCCCAATCCTTATCAGCCCAGACGGGTGTTTGACAGAACCTCTATTGACGAGCTTTGCTTATCTATTCGGCAGTATGGAATTTTACAACCACTTCTTGTCAGAAAATCCTTAGACGGATATGAACTGATTGCAGGAGAAAGAAGACTGAAAAAGTCGGATCGTAGCCAT
>JAZQHN010000091.1:0-5695 GCA_045540615.1 Clostridia bacterium | reverse complement strand
ACACACCAAACTTCATGTCGTTAAATTCATTGTTACGAATTCTGACATCAAAGCAAGTATGAATCATAATTGCGGCACCTGCTGCATTGTTGGGTGAAATACCGGTATTGTGGAAGTTGTTATTTTCGATCACAACGCCGCTGGGTTCCAAGGTTGTTCTGTTACCACTTTTATCAACAGTAATAGCAGAAATTGAAGTTGTGTAAATATTACATCCGGTAACTAAGATATCTTTACCGCCATTGATTTTAATCCCGTTTGCGGAGGTGTTGGAAATTTCACCGTCTTCAAAGCTGATATTAGCACAGTTGTTCATCACAACAGGAGTTTCAACGGTGTTCTGAAAGTCAATTCCTTTGAAGGAAACATAGGAAACCTCATTCAGGGAAATCATATTTTTCTTCAAAGTAGAAACAGACAATTCTGCACCCTTTACATCGTCGGTGGGATAGAAGTACAAAATTCCCTTTTCACGGTCAACATAAGATTCACCCGGCTTGTCAATTTCTTCAAAGATGTTGGAAAAATAAACACTGTACTGAGGGCCCCAGCCTACGCCCTTAACAGGTCCGTAATAACTGGTATCCAAAGAGGTGACAATCTTTTTCTTTGTATCAATATTATCAATTCTCAAGCTGGTAATTGCCCAGAAGTAAACAATCGCTCCGCCAATATATGCGTCACCCTTCTTCACAGTCCATTTTTCAGAACGATTTTCAGGATCGGGATATTCATACATAATAGGAGTTCTTACTGTGTTAATCTTATCTTCATCAATCCCGTCTTTTGCTGCGGTCAGAGGACGGCAGTCAACCAGGTTTTGAGCCTGGTCATCGTTAGGCCAACGGGCTTCTGTCAGAAGATTGTTGTTCATATAAACCTTAGTGGTTTTGTCGTTGCTGTACTGCCAACCCCAAGGTGCCAGAGGATCCATTTCCACGCCCTGGGCCTTCAGATCCAACATATACAGATGTTCTTTTGCATCTTCTTCAACCAAACGGTCTAAGAGTGCTTTATCTGTTACCTTTTCTATTTTAGAAGAATCCAGAGATTTACCGCCGATAAAAGAAACCCGTTCACCATTGTATGCCTGATAAGTGATAGGAGAATCTTCTGTACCGGAATCATCTTTTGTAAATGAAATTGTTTCGGAAACAGGATAAATTCCGCCTCTGATATTTACAACGATTCCGCCTTCGGGTTTTTCGCTCATTGCACGGATTGTATTTCTTGCCTTTTCAATTGTTGCAAAAGGTGCATCAATGGTACCGGGGTTGCTGTCGCTACCGTTTTGTGCAACAAAGAATGTTGCGGTACCGCCTACCTTAACCGGATCAATCCTTACCTCTTCACCGGCAACCCCTGTACTGTCTTTGGGGATAACACGTATTCTGAGATACTGATTTATCACAGCAGAAGAAATCATATATTCTTTGGAAACTGATGACTGTACAGGAGTGTACTGACCATCTGTTGTGGAGCTTACTTCAAAAATAATGATACTGTTATCTGTTCCGTCACCTAATGCAGAATCTTCGTAGGTATAATCTACTTTAAGAGTTTCACCGGCTTCATATTTTCCGCTTACCGTAAGTCCCTTCACAACAGGAACGCTTTCGATTGCTTCGGTAACTGTGTCTGTTGCATTTGATTCTGCAGCAGCACCATTTAAAGGTTTGATCACAACTCTCAGTTTGCTGCCAAAATCATCATCTATAATCGTATAGGTGGAAGCTGTTGCATTAACAATATCTGTCCAGGTATCACCAACCAGTTTCTGCCACTGATAGGTTTCACCTGTGATAGGACCATACTCATCCTTTACTACAGGAGTTGCAGTCAGAGTCTGACCTACATTTGCATGTCCATGAATGGATGCCTCTATCGTTCTTTCCAAAAAGCCTGCAGGCATTTCGGTATTGGGGTTAGTCGCAACGACAAACTCATCAAAGTTACCTTCAGATGCACCTGCAAGCCAGAAGCTGTGAGCATAATCTGTATTGTTATTATAGGTTGAGGTGCTCAGAAGCTCACCATCAATAAACACATCCGTAGACAAATCTTCATTCAGGATGATTGTTGCCTGATGCCAACCCTTGCTTCTTTTAATTGTATATTCTTTGTTATCCTTCACTGCATTGATATAAACAACAGAATATGCATCTGCTCCGGCATCTGCCTTGATATCGGTTTTCCAGGAGATATGGTTAAATCCGGGGAGATATTCAGCATGCTGGGTCATAAAGCTTCTCATATGAACAGCACTTTCGCCGTCATCATAGAACCAGCCCTGCATTACTCGCAAGCCTTCTTTGTACCAGCCCTGTAAGTTGGTTATTGCATCGTTCTTTACAGAGTCATAACCTGTAATAATGGCAGTATCAGGATTGGGGTTAGACTCTGCAGTTTTCATTTTCAGATAGTTTTCACCAGGAATTTTTGCCGCTGCCTTATCTTCTTCGGATACACCTGCAGCATTTACATTAAATCGTCCATTATAGTTAGACGAGACAATATAGGTTCCTCTGTATCTTAAGCCTACACCAACACCCTCTGCAATCGAATAATTGTCAGTTGCATCACCGGTTGCGTAAGAAGTGTCAGCATAAATGTTGTCGGGATTTTTAATAAAAATAGCAGAAGCTTTCATCCCATTTGATGCTGTAACGGTAACCTTGGTTGTTCCGTCATATCCACCGTCGATAAACTTACCGTCGTCAGCAATGCTCAGAACCCAGGGTCTGGTACTTTCGTAGGTAAATGTTGTACCTTCAGGAAGATCACCTTGATCACCGTTTTTATCAAGGGGTGTTACGATAAGCGATTTTGTTTCATCCACCTCTTTAATAAAGGTTTTGTTTCTTGAAAGAGAGATGCTTTCTGCAGGCTCCAAGGTTTCTGTTGGATCAAAGTAATCTGCAGGTTTGGTGGTGTTGGGGTTAGCCGCAACGACAAATTCGTCAAAATTTCCTGCAGATGCACCTGTGATGGCAATTAAGTCGCTGGTTGTGGCTTTATAGATAGCCTTTGCAGATGCTAAAAGTTCACCGTCTATATACATCTCAAAGTTTTTTGTATCATCCATGATGATGGTTGCCTGATGCCAACCCTTGCTTCTTTTTATTTCATGATATACCTTGCTGGATTCATCAACATTATGATGATAAACTACAGAATATGCGTCCGAATTTTCAACTGCTTTTATGTCAGTTTCCCAATTCAGATGGCTTTCGCCATTCAGATAATTACTGCTCTGACTCATATAGGTTTTCAGATGCACGGCACTTACACCGTCGTCATAGAACCAGCCCTGCAAAACTCTGAGACCTTCGTTGTACCATCCGGCTTTCGCCGCTTTTGCAGCATCATTTAAATTGTCATAACCTGATACAATGGTGTTATCAAGGTTAGGAGCAGCCGCGGTCGTTGCCAGCTTATAGTAATTCTCACCGGGGATTTTTGCTGCTGCCTTATCTTCTTCGGATACTCCCTCGGCATTCACATTAAAACGTCTCTTGCCGTCAACCCATGTACCTCTGTATCTTATTTTCGATCCATCAGCACGAGAACCTACAAAGTCACCGCCATAGTGGTCTGTGCTGTCTCCGGTTGCATAGGACCAGTCAGCATATGCATTGTTGCTGTTTTTGATAAAGATAGCAGATGTTTCAAATCCGTTTGAAGCTTTAACGGTAATCTTGGTGGTTCCGTCATATCCGCCGTCAACAAATTTACCATCGTCAGAAATGCTCAAAACCCAGGGTCTGGAGCTTTCGTAGGTAAATGTTGTACCCACAGGAAGAATTACTTCCTCCCCATTTTGGTCAAGACCTGTTACAATCAGTGATGCTGTTTCATCAACTTCTTTGATGAAGGTTTTGTTTCTTGAAAGAGTGATGTTGACAGCATCAGCCGAAACTGTCACAGCAAACAGGGTGCTGAAAATCATCGTCATTACAAGAAACAATGAAATTGTTTTCCTCATGATGTTTCCTCCTAAAAATATAATATTTTACTACTTTACTCTTTCTGTTTTCCAAACCTCACCTTTCCTTTCTCTTTGTATCCCTTCTTATTTTTATTTCAACGATATGTTTAATCAGTCGTTTGAATCATTAAAATAAAAAGGAGGAACAGTACCTACTATTTAATTATACATACAATTCCTAAAAATCTCTATAACGATATTGACTAATTTTTGCACGATATTGACTTTCATAGGTTTTCATCTTTCTTTATTCACTATTTTCTTGAACATAATTGGCATTTTAAAAAAACGTCTGATGACATGCTCTCAAAAATGTCTAACTTTTGAAGATACATATCATCAGACGGTAATTTTTTTAGGTTACCAATATTGATTCTGTTCCCTGATTAAAAGGTGCAACCTTCTACGCTGTAGTAAGCCATATTAGTCTGTCTTACATCAAGTCTACCAAAGCATGCACAAATAGGAAGAGAACTCTTCACCCATACAGTATATTGTACAGATTCTCCAAGCATCAGTTTTTGATCACCCAATGGCTTATCAAGTCTGATACAGGTTGTTCTCATTCCGTCAAGGTTTACAAAAATTCCTGATACAGGATCTTTGTCTTCGAAAACAAAAACAAGTTCAATCTCGGTTTTTTCGTCATTCAGATTGGTAAGCATCAAAGCTTCGTGACCCTCAAACTCAGGATTGTCACCTTTTGGAGGAAGATATCCGTCACAGAACACCCAGTTTTTCTTTCCTTTTTCCATTTCAAACACTCCTTTATTTAAATAATTTCGGAATTGCATTATCGTTATAGGTTGTCATACGTTTTGCACCGTTTGGTGTAATGAGATAGCAATCTTCAATACGGAATGATCCCCATTCCATACCTTTGAAATAAGCATCAATACAAATTGCCATATTTTCTTCAATAATTCTCTTATTGTCAACGGTAAAAACAGGTGCTTCACATTCAAGCATACCGGTACTGTGCAGGCTACCATAAGGACAGTAGTCAATATAACCATATTTGGTTAAGTATTCGGTATATGCATTCAAAACAACATCACAAGGAGTTCCGGGTTCCATCTTAGCAGATGCATAGTTTAATGCATCGTATGCACACATGACTGCATCCTTAATTTTTTGAGGGATTTCACCCAAAACCAAAGGACTGCAAATAATACCATTATATCCTTCATAGCTAACCCCTGCTGCCAAATTGATAATTTCGCTTTCTTTGATTTGACGAAGGGTATTTCTGCACATACTGATAAAGGAATTCTTGGGACCTGTTGCCACCATGGGAGCAAAGGACTGAACATAGCTTTCGGCACCGAGCTTCATCATTTCGTACTCGAACATACCCTCGATATGTCTTTCTGTCATGCCGACTTCAATTTTTGGCACGACTGCTTCAAACATAGACGATACCATTTCCCAGTTTGTCTTGAGAATTTCAATTTCAGCATCGCTCTTGATTATTCTCTGCTCATAGTGAACATCATCATAGTCTACTATTTCGGCATCGGAGAACACCTTCTTAAGTTTTCCCATGATAATTGAGGGGAATATAAGTCTTCCGATACAGCCAATCTTTTTGATATTCTTATTCTCAGCCTTAATCTTCTGAAACATTTCTTCAAAGTCAAGCTGTCCCTCGGTGTCATATTCAAATCCACTGACCTCACCGATTTCAGGAAGAATAGCAATACGGCT
>JAZQHN010000090.1:0-3131 GCA_045540615.1 Clostridia bacterium | reverse complement strand
GCCTTGGGTTCAGGATGCATTCAAACCTCGGAAGGAAATCAAGCATCTTGGTAACACTCTTGGTAACAACCTGATTATCATGATTGATAATGAACTCAGGGGCGGTAACCCTTTGAAGATGAACGAAACCGGACCTGTCAGAGATCAAGGTAACGATGAATCTCCTCTGTACGGTTGGTCAGATAAGAATACCAACAAGATTCTCTTAAATCAGAGCAAATCTCTCTTTGCAGATTACGACGGCGGAGATTATACCATTGTTGATACATCTGTATATCCTGAAGGATTCCCTGAAATTCCCTTCTCCTTAATGGGTATGATTGACAAAACCGATTTGAATGATTGGTTGGAAAAGGCGAATACCTTGAAGAATGCGAAAGCCGGAACTAAGATTGGGGAATATTCTCAGGAAGCAATTGATGGATTGAATGATGCAATCAAGAAAACAGAAGATATGGAACCTGTGGAAGCAGTCAAAGCGTTGCAGGCAGCAATTGATGTGTTGAACCAAAGCCGTGTTTTGGAAGATACCGTAAGCGGTAATCAGTATCATTTACCTGAAAACTTGGATGATGTTGTTCTGAATACCGGAGATGTAAAAGACGGATTGAATCTGAAACTGGAAGGTGCTTTGGGGAATACACTTTTGAATGGTACAGTAGGGGAACAGGAATTTACTGTTGAAATTTCTAAAGACACCGAGGTTTCTGCAGATGTATTGACAATTGGTGAAGCTGATATTGCCGGATATGCTGCTGAAGTGAAAGATCCGATTGCATTAAAGTTAGGCAATAGTGAAACTTCATTCAGCAATCCCGTTCGTATTGTTCTTCCCGGACTTGGAAAGATGAGAGTTCTGGTTGGAAATGGCGAAAAGCTTTCTGCTGCTAAACAATTGAAAGAAGACAATGCTTCTGCTATGAGCGGAGATTATTGTTACTACAGAGATGGTGATGACCTGGTTCTGTGGTTGAAGAAGGGCGGAGACTTGGTATTGGGAAGTTCGGTTGTATTGCCCAGCACTTCTCCTACACCTACCCCTGATTCTGATGTTTTACCTCCTGTTACAGGTGGAACAACCATTAATGGTATTGGTGGTGGCGGAATTTCCGGCACAAGCGGTAATCAGCAGAAGGAAGAAAATAAACCTGTTGCGAAATTCAACGATATTATCGGTCATTGGGCAGAAAATGATATTGTTGAAATGGCAGATAAGGGAATTGTAAGCGGTGTAACCGATGCTACCTTTGAGCCAGACCGTTCTATCACCAGAGCCGAGTTTGCGGCTTTGATGGCAAGAGCATTAAAACTTACAGCAGCAAATGATGATGCAGTATTTACCGATGTTTCTTCCGAATCCTGGTATAAAGATTCAGTATCCGCTGCAGCGGCAGCTGGATTGATTGTAGGTTATGATGGATGTTTCAGACCTAACGATACCATTACCCGTGAAGAAATGGCTGTGGTCATTATGAAAGCATATCAATTCTTAGGAAAAGCTCCTTTGAAGGGTAAAATTTCTCAATTTGCTGATAAAGATACAATCTCTGCATGGGCGGTAGATTATGTCGACGGTGCCGTAAGCTCCGGGCTTATCAGCGGTATGACAACCGATACCTTTGCTCCAAGCGATAACGCGACTCGTGCTCAGGTGGCAAGTATTATCAAACGGTTGTTAGATAAATAAGCGTTCTCTATCTCCTCTTTTGCTGTGCGGATGGTTTTCTTTCTCCGTCCGCACGGCAAAAACATATTCTTAAGGAGGGTATTATGACAAAAAGAATACTATCAATTTTAATGATTGCAATCATGTTGCTGGCATCTGTTCCGGTTATGGCTTCAGATACCACAACAATTTCTCCTAAAAGCTACGGCATAGACAACCTGAATAACGAAAAAGGTGATTTGATTATTGCTTTTTTGGGTGGTTCTATTACAGCCGGTTCCGGTTGCAGCTGGACCAATATGAAATATCCGGATTGTGACTATTCCGGTTATCCCAGATGGTCTACTCAGATTACAAAACGGTATTTTCAGGCGAAATATCCAAATAAAAATGTAAAAGAGGTCAATGCTGCCATTGGTGGAACTCGTTCTGATTTCGGATTATTCCGAATGAAAACACACCTACTTGATAAGTGTGGTTCAGAAGGACCCGATGTTGTATTTGTCGAATTTGCTGTAAATGATAAATATGAATCCAATACAGATCCCGTCCGTGTTCAGCAGAGAATGGAAGGGATTGTTCGTCAATTAGCAGCTCTTCCAAAACAACCTGTAATTATTTTTGTATTTACTGCTGCAAAGGATTCGGAACAGTCTGATTTTACTCCCTATTTAACCAGTGCTCAGGTTCATAAAAAAGTAGCAGATTACTATGGAATCGGTTCTATCAATCTGTGCGAATATGTAGCAGGTGGAACTGATATTAACGGAAATCCCATTGTATGGTCAAAGTTGGATAAAAACGCTGATAAAACATGGTCCGGTGACCTGACTCATCCGAATGACAGAGGATATACCGGTTATGCAGATTTTATTAAGAAACAGTTTGTTGAACATCCCGAACAGTATTTCAAAAAGCTGATCTGGCAAAAGATTCCCATGAGTGATTATGAGTTCGGGGCTCCTACCATGCACTCTCATAAATCAGGAAGATTTGCAACAAGCGGAACATGGAATGTAGATACCTCTTCTAAATTTTCCTCCAATTTCCCCGATGGTGTATTTACTTCCAGTCAGCCGGGTGCGACTTTGAGTTTTGATTTCAAAGGACGATCTTTGGGGATCTATTATTCAACAGGAAAAGGTGGCGGAAAAGCAACCTATACCATTATGGAAAAAGAATCCAAGACGGTTGTAAAAACGGATGTGATTAATTGCGCAGGAGGTAGTGATACCTGGACAAATAACTATGTTGTTAATCCTTTAACTACATTGGAACCAAAAGAATATACCGTGAAGGTTGTTGTTAGTGCACCTTCGGGAAGTACTCCGGAAATGGTTGCTATTGCATATTTTATGGTAGATGAGGAACAACCTGATCCCATCGTTTATGATGTAAAAACAGATTGTACGGAGAGTTCGGTAGCAGGAAAAAGAATCAAAGGTTCCTATTGTTATGTGAATGC
>JAZQHN010000089.1:0-3253 GCA_045540615.1 Clostridia bacterium | reverse complement strand
TCAGCGGGGCAAAAAATGCTGCAGTAGCCATACTGGCGGCAGCTGTTTTGGTAGAAGAAACTTGTGTCATTGAAAATGTGCCGATTATAAAAGATGTAAAGGTGATTTTGGAAATTTTACGTCAGCTTGGTGCAGAAGTGAATTTACAGGAAAATGGTACATTGGTCATTAATTGTTCCGGATTAAATACATTTGAGGCAACAACCGAATTAGTAAGGAAAATGCGCGCATCTTATTATTTGTTGGGTGCTCTTTTGGCACGGTTCGGAAAAGCAGAGGTGTCTTTGCCAGGTGGCTGTGATTTTGGCGGTCGTCCCATTGATCAGCATATTAAGGGCTTTGAGGCTATGGGTTCTATGGTAAAGGTAGAGCACGGAAATGTGTATGCTACTACCGTAGACGGTGTGAAGGGCGGATCTGTTTATATGGATAAGGTTTCGGTAGGAGCCACCATCAATGTAATGCTTGCAGCAACCAAGGCAGACGGAATTACTGTAATAGAAAATGCTGCGAAAGAGCCTCATGTGGTTGATTTAGCGAATTTCTTGAATTATATGGGTGCCAATATTAAAGGTGCCGGTACCGATGTGATTAAAATCAAGGGAGTAGAAAAGCTTCGGGGAGGTACCTACTCTATTATTCCCGATCAGATTGAAGCGGGAACCTTTTTGGTAGCGGCTGCAGCATGCGGCGGAGATGTTTTGGTGAAAAATGTGATTCCTAAGCATTTGGATGCCATTACGGCAAAACTGGTAGAAATGAATGTGGAAATTGAGGAAATGGATGATGCCATCCGTGTAAAGAGAACGGGTAAAATTACAAAGGCAAATGTAAAAACTCTGCCTTATCCCGGGTTTCCTACCGATATGCAACCTCAGATTGTGGCGTTGCTTTCAGCTGCTGAAGGAACCAGTATGGTCACAGAAGATGTGTGGGACAACCGGTTTCAGTATGTGGGGGAATTAAAGCGGATGGGTGCCAATATCAGCATTAACGGAAAAACTGCGGTCATAGAAGGAGTAGAAACCTTGACAGGCGCTCCCGTTCGGTCAACTGATCTTCGTGCAGGTGCGGCGATGCTGATTGCGGGTCTTATGGCAAAGGGAACCACAGAGCTTCAGAATTTGGAGCATATTGATCGTGGATATGAAAATTTTGAACAAAAACTGCGCGGTTTGGGAGCTCAATTGGTACGGCAGAAAATGGAGGAATAAACTGTGCTGGAATTATGTACGCTGTTTAGCGGAAGCAGCGGGAATTGTGTATATGTCGGCGACGGGGAAACCTGTTTGTTGGTTGATTGTGGTGTCAGCGGCAAAAAAATAGAGACAGGATTACAAGAGATTGGTGTTAACCCGAGGGAGATTGACGGTGTGTTGATTACGCATGAACACAGCGACCATATTGCTTCGGTGGGGATTTTGCACCGTCGTTATCACTGGGATATTTATGCCAACAGCCTGACTTGGGAAGCAGCAGAATCGGTTGTAGGCAAGGTTGATTCCTCTTGCCTGCATTTTTTTTGTTCTCCCTTTCAGATTGGAGAGATTTTAGTTACCCCTTTTTCCATTCCTCATGATGCGGCAAATCCTGTGGGATATTGCTTTCAAAAGGGAAATTCTCGTGTTACTGTGGCGACGGATTTGGGAATTATCACTCCGGAATTGCAATGCTGTTTAATGGGAAGTGATGTCATCTTGCTGGAAGCCAATCATGATGAAGAAATGTTGAAGATGGGGCCTTATCCTTATTCATTGAAACGAAGGATATTAGGAAATTTGGGGCATTTGTCCAATGAAAATGCAGGAAATCTTTGTGCTTGCCTTGCAAAGTCCGGAACAAAAGAGATTTTGCTGGGGCATTTGAGTATTCATAACAATATGCCGGAGCTTGCTTATCAGACTGTTTTGTCAGTGTTGCAGGAGCAAGAGTTGCCTGAGGAGATAACAGTCAGGGTTGCCCCCCGTGAAGGTGCGAGCTTTCGGTATGTGGTAGGTGAGTAAGATGCAAAAAATTAAACTTGTTTGTGTAGGGAAAATCAAAGAAAAATACTTTTCTTCTGCTATGGAAGAATACGGAAAAAGGTTAAGTCGTTATTGTAAATTTGAAGTAATAGAGATTCCCGATGTGAGTGTTCCCGACCACCCTTCTGATGCGCAGATTGCAGAAGTACTCAAAAAAGAAGGGGAAAATATCTTGAAAAAAATAGAAGGGGAAAAACAGATTGTGGCACTTTGTGTGGAAGGAAAACAGATGCCTTCGGAACAGTTTGCCGCAATGTTGTCCCAAAGTGCTTTGGAGGGAGACCGTCTTTGTTTTGTCATTGGCGGTTCTCATGGCTTGTGGGATGAGGTAAAACAAATATCAGATTTACGTCTTTCTTTTTCTAAAATGACCCTGCCTCACCAATTGATGCGTGTGGTGTTGACAGAGCAAATCTATCGAGGTTTTAAAATTAATCAAGGAGAGCAATATCATAAATGAGGTGAAGGATATGTGTGAAAAATTTTTGGAGCAGGTACAGTTATTCAATGTAGGGAATATAGAGAAAACCATGTTTGGATATGCTTTGGAACGGTTTCCCAGAGAAGTTTACAAAGATGTGTCATGTTACGGGGCAATGGGTGCAACTTCTTCCAGCGGTTGTGAAATTCGTTTTGTGCGGGAAGATCCCAAAAGCTGGGTGAGAGTAACCTTGTTTGCGGAAATGTCTCAAGGCTTTGTTCCCGTAGTGGTTATGCGGGGAGAACATGTGGAAAAGGTGCATATGTTGCCACCTTCTCAGTACTATACCATTGAAGTGTCTCCTTTAGACTATGATACGGCGGAAAATCCTGAGTTTTTTAAAAAGGATTCTTTTGATAAATCGGTGATTCGTTTTGTTCTTGGCAGTGCCAGAATCAATGTTTGTCAGATTGAATCTTACGGAAAACCAATCCGTCCTCCCAAACAAGAGGAAATTCCTCAAAAGACGATTTTGGCATACGGTTCTTCTGTTACTCACGGTGCCCACGGATTGTTAGGTACCAGTTTTTATGTGTCTGTTGCGGCACGGCTGTTAAAGGCGCAAGTGTTGAATAAAGGAATGGGAGGAGCCTGCTTCAAAGAACAATGCGTTGTGGACTGGATTACCTCCTTGCCCAGTGATTATTTTATTTTTGAACCGGGCACCAATATGTACGGAGAATATGAAAATGATGAGATTTATAAGCGTGCTATGTATGTGTTGGAGCAGTATTATCGAAAGCATTCC
>JAZQHN010000088.1:0-1528 GCA_045540615.1 Clostridia bacterium | reverse complement strand
GATATTTTTAGAACTTCAATTCGTCGGCGTACGAGGGTACGGTAGAGTTGAAGTTCTGAAAAAGCAAGCAACCGTCAGGAAAATTCGATATTTTCCTGACGGTTTTCTATTTGTTATTATACATTTTGAATTTATATGATTTTTCTTGTTTTATTTTACTTTGCTTGCGGTAGACCGACTTTTTCGACAGTCTGAGACAATGACCGATTTTGTCATTGTCTTTTGCTTTTTTATAATAATGTTATTCTTCCTTTTCCCAAATGGAAACGGTTTGGGTTGCTTCATCCCAGTACACATCGCAGTTCAATCCGTCTGCAACCGCGCGGACAGGTACTAAGGTTCTGTCATTAATCTGCTGTGCAGGAACATCCAGCTCTACCGGCTCCCCATTTACGGTGATTGTTTTATTGTCAATCTGCAGTTTTAAAACACGGTCATTCCGTACTGCAGTAACCGTCATGGTTTCCTCGTCCCAATCCACCGTTGCGCCCATGGCTTCAAAAATGGCACGGACGGGCACCAGGGTTCTGTCAAACCATGTGACGGGAGGCTGGTCAAAGGAAATATTTCGTCCTAAATAGGTTACCGTCACAATTTTTTCCCATTGGTCACCTCGGGACAAGGCATATTCCTGAACGGATGTATGCTCAGGAGAAAACAACTGCAATTGTCCGCAACCTTCAAAGGTATCCTGAGCAAATTTTGTTTCTCCGTTTTTTATGGTAATACGGAACAATCCTGTATTTCCAAAGGCTTTTGCTCCCACCGATTGTAACGATTGAGGCAAAGTGACCTCCAAAAGCTTGGTACAATCAAAAAAACTTTCCTCTCCCACCTTGGTCAGACCTTCGGGGAAAGTAACGGTTTTTAAGGCTTCACAGCTGGCAAAGGCATCGTCACCGATTGCGGTAACAGAATCAGGAATGACAATCTCTTCTAAATTTTTTGCATACCAGAACAAGCCATATTCTATTTTGTTTAACGATTCAGGCAAAGCTGCTTTTTTCAGAGAATCACACCAGCCAAAGGCTTCTTTACCGATTTCCGTAATAGAATCGGGAAGGGTAATTTCTGTTAAATGATCACAATTAAAGAAGGCATATTCTCCTACAGACACTGTTTCCTGAGAGAGCAGAATTTCGGTTAATCCGTTACAGTAGGAAAAGGCACCCTTCCCAATGGCGGTTACACTTTCAGGTACTGTATAACTGCTTTCTTTTTTCCCGCAAGGGTACTGAACCAGGGTTGTCAGATTTTTGTTAAACAGGACTCCGTCCACACTGCTGTATTCCTTATTTCGCTCCGAAACGGTAATCTCGGACAGTCCTTCACAATAAGAAAACGCATATTCTTTTACTTTTGTTACGGAAGAAGGAAGGGTAATCACGGTAAGCTTAGAGCATTGGGCAAAGGCTTCCGACCCGATTTGTTCCAATCCGTCTGCAAAAACAATTTCTGAAAGCTCGGTACAGCCTGCAAATGCCAGGGCTTCGATTTCCTTTACCGACTCCGAAAAAGTGACGGATTG
>JAZQHN010000087.1:0-3580 GCA_045540615.1 Clostridia bacterium | reverse complement strand
TCGCTTCCTCCTTTTTCCTCTGTTTTTTTATTGTTTTGATATGATTCCTCCGTTTCCTTCTTTACACGGTCAGAATCAAATTTCCTGGTTTCATACACATTGGAATACTCTGTCTCATGCAATTCCTGATTACTTTGAATTTTTTGCAATCCCTCCAGCATTTCTCCCGCTGACTGATACCGTTGTGCCTGTTCCTTGCTCATGGCTTTTAAACAAACCTCTTCCAGGGCTGCAGGAATGGACAGCACCAAATTTCTGGGAGGCTCCGGCTTTTGCTGCATATGCATAATAGCAACAGAAACCGGATTTTCGTGGTTAAAGGGAAGTTTTCCCGTCATCATTTCATACAATACAACACCGATGGAATAAATATCTGTTTTCCCGTCCACATATCCCCCTCTTGCCTGTTCGGGGGAAATATAATGCACCGTACCAATGGCATTTTTTCCATCCTGGGTCTGTCCGTTCTTATTTAAGTTACGGGCAATCCCGAAATCCATCACCTTCAGCACATTATTTTCACAAACCATAATGTTTTGGGGCTTAATATCTCTATGTACAATTCCCTTTTTATGAGCAAAATCAATGGCCTGACAAATCTGAACTGTAAATTTCAATGCCTGCCGCCAGGACAGCACTCCGTTTTGTTCAATGAATTTTTTCAGGGTAATCCCCTCTACATATTCCATCACAATATAATGAACACCGTCTTCGCATCCTACATCAAAAACAGATACAATATTAGGATGAGTCAGACTTGCTGCTGCTTGTGCCTCTGTATTAAACCGAGCAATAAATTCTTTATCTTCACGGTACTCATTTCGCAATACCTTAATGGCAACATATCGTTTCAAAACAGTGCAACGTGCTTTATACACCTCAGCCATACCGCCGCCGCCGATTTGTTTAATAATCTGATAGCGTCCTTCTAAAATTTTTCCCACCATGTATTACCCCTCCTTTTTCTGTGTAGCGACAACTACGGTAATATTATCATAGCCGCCTCTTTCGTTTGCCAAAGAAATCAGTTGCTCTAAATGCTGTTCAACAGACCCCTCTGACCACATTATTTTCGCAATCTCTGTATCACTGACCAATCCCGTCAATCCGTCAGAACAAAGAAGAATCATATCCTCTTGCTCCAATTCGCAATGAAATAAATCCGTTTCTACCGTACGCTCTGTTCCAAGGGCTCGGGTAATCACATTTTTCTGAGGATGGTGTTCTGCCTCTTCCCGGGTAATTTCTCCCTGCCGAAGGAGCTCCATCACAAGGGAATGATCTTCCGTAACCTGCTCCATGCCTGCTACCCCCAACAAATAAGCACGGCTGTCACCCACATTGGCAAAATAAGCATCTTTTCCCTTTATATAACACAAAACCGCTGTAGTACCCATAGAAGCACAATCAGGGTCCTGCTTTGCTCGTCCGTAAATTGTTTCGTTGGCAAATATCATCGCCTCTTCCAAAAGCTGAGGGATGGATTCCGTAGCTCCCCGTTCCAGTATGTATTCTGTAATTGCTTGGACTGCCGTCTCCGAGGCAACCTCTCCTGCCTGATGACCGCCCATGCCATCTGCCACGATAATCAGGTCAAACTCATCCGTTCTCTTTATGGCAAAGCTGTCTTCGTTCAATTCCCGCACCATCCCGCAATGGCTTTTTGCAACATAATCCATCATCCTTCACTTCCCTTCTCTTCCAGTTTTCTTCTTCTCAGCTGACCGCAGGAAGCATTGATGTCGCTTCCCAGCTCCCGACGAACTGTTGCGGTGACCGGTGCCAGTTGCTTGCAAAATGCTTCTCCCCGTTCGCTTCGTTCAAAATTGGTTTCCTTAATCGGGTTAACAGGAATTACATTCACATGGCAAAGCATCCCCCGCAACAGCTTAGAAAGCTGCTTTGCATCCTGAGGTGTATCATTGACTCCTTTTATCAGAGCATATTCAAAAATCATCCGTCTGCCCGTTTTTTCGGTATACCGTCTGCAAGCGGCAAGTAACACATCAATGGGATATTTTTTATTAATGGGCATCATTTTGGTTCTTTTCTCATCAAATGCCGCATGAAGAGAAACACAAAGGGTAATCCCTAAATTTTCCTCTGCCAATCGGTCAATTCCGTTGACCCAACCGCAAGTAGACAAGGAAATATGTCTCTGACCGATGTTTAATCCTTCGGGTCTGTTTGCCAGACGAATAAACTTCACTACATTTTCATAATTGTCCATGGGTTCCCCAATTCCCATCAGCACGATATTACTGATTCTTTTTCCCGAATCGGCAGAAACCAAAGCCACCTGAGCAATCATTTCCCCGGGGGTCAGCCGTCTGACCAGACCTCCCAGAGTAGAGGCACAAAAGGCACAGCCCATGGCACAGCCTACTTCGGTAGAAATACAAACCGTATACCCATGATGATAACTCATGAGCACCGTTTCAATCAGGTTCCCATCCTCTAATTGTATCAGATATTTTACTGTTTCGTCAATAGAAGATTGAAATTTTTCAAAAATTCTTCCTCCCAAAGGAGTTGCCTTCTCCTTCAGGCTCTCTTGTAACCCTTTTGGAAGATTGGTCATTTGTTCAAAATCAGACGTTCCTTTTGCCAGCCAGGAAAACACTTGCTTTGCCCGAAATTTAGGCTGACCGAGAGACAGAAAATATTCCTCCAGCTCCTCAGGAGTAAAATCCGCTAAATTAACCATTCTGTTTCGCTCCGCTCTTTTTCATTCTTGCCATAAAAAATCCGCCCATACCGTCCCGATGAGGCAGTAAATTTTTCATTCCTACTGTTTCATCCAACACAAATTCCGGATGACTCTCCAAAAACTCCAAAACCATTCCTTCATTTTCCGCTTTGTTCAAGGTACAGGTGGAGTAAAAAAGAATCCCCCCGGGTTTTACATAGAAGCCTGCATTTTGAAGCAAGCTTTTCTGAACGGGCAACAGCTCTTTTATTTCGTCAGGGTTCTGCCACTTGAGTTCCGGCTTTCTTCCGATCACACCCAATCCGGAACAGGGGGCATCCAGCACCACCACATCAAAATATTCTTCATAATTCTTATCATAGACACAAGAATCCCGACATTCCGTTTTTGCTATCCTTACATCCATCCGTTCTAAATTTTTCCGCAAAAGCTCCGTTCTGTGGGGATGAAGCTCCCATGCAACCAGTTCTCCCCGGTGCTCCATCAAATCTGCCAAATACATAGTTTTTCCACCCGGTGCCGCACACATATCGCAGACCTTCATTCCCGGTGCAACACCCGTCTCCCGGCGCGCCGTGTCGGCGTCCACATCGTATTCGTCTGTAATGCGCGCAACCAGCGCATCCAAATCCGTCGGCGCCTGCAGAACGTCCCAGATAAACGCTCCGATGGCGTTGACCGTCACGAGCCCGTTGAATTTCTGCGCGGCGGCGCCGGAGGGGATGAGAATGGTCTCCCCGGCAATCGTGCGCAGAAGATAATCTTTTGATACTTGCATGAGTCACTCTCCGTTTTCTTTCAATGGATGATAAAACCATCTGTATACTCTCAACACTCGCAGACGCAGCCGCGCATGCTTCAGCCACGGGC
>JAZQHN010000086.1:0-2724 GCA_045540615.1 Clostridia bacterium | reverse complement strand
TCAAGGAGCCTATCCTATGATTAATCAACAGTTTTGTGAGCATGAATTTCCTGATGCAATCTACATTGACCGTGAGGAAGATATGGGCTTGGAGGCGCTTCGTAAGGCAAAACTGTCTTACTGCCCCGAAAAATTGATAGAGGTGCAGACGGTTGTTATCAAAAACTGAAATTTGTTATTGCAAAGAGAAAAAAGATGGAGAAATTCTTTGGAAAACTTGTTTTCCTGCTGATAGTCCTCATTTCGTCTCTTTTTATATGAACCATGTTCATAAAGAAAAGGATTCTCTTGCTTTGTACGGAGACGAAGGGGATGTAAGGGCGTACCTTGGGATGGTGCCCTATGATTTAAAAAAAGGAGAGGAGCAGTTTGCCTGTTCCTATTTATCAGGTGTTTGTACTTTGCCGGAGTTTCGAGGCAGAGGGTATATGACCGCTATGATAAAGCGAGCCTTTCGAGAGATGTTTGACAGAGGAGATGTGTTTTCAACACTAATTCCCGCAAAACCAGATTTATATTTAAAATTCGGCTTTACCGATGCTTTTTTTATAGAGGAACAACCTTTGCCAAAAGGAGAAGGTCGGGGATGGCAAACGGATTGGATTCCAGAGATTTCCGAATGGTATTCAAAAAGTTGTCAAAAGAAGAACTCCTTTTTTGTTCATAGAACAGAGGAACAATGGAAGATTATTTCGGAAGAGCATTTTCAGTTTGAACAGGGAGAGCTTTGGTGCAACGAAGGTGCCTATGCCTTTGTCAGCCGATTTGACAAAAAAACGGTAGTGAAAGAGGCAATGGGAGAGGACTCATCTGTACATGCACTTCTTTGCCAAATCGGTGAGGGAGTATGGTTAACTGAGCAATCACAAACCCCCTTGGGTCAGGCAAGGGTGATTCGTGTAAAAGAGGCAATGAAATGCTTGCCTGATTGCTGTTATCGAGTAACAGACCCGTGGATTTCGGAAAATAACGGAACTTTTTCTGTGAAATCAGGCCAGGTGAAGCGGTGCGAAGAAAGTGCACCTGAAATTTCAATCAGCGAATTAACTTCTTTGATTTTTCAGGGAAGAAACTATATGAATCTAATGTTGAATTAGGAGGAAATCAGATGATTTATGTTATGTTAGCAGAAGGCTTTGAGGAAATTGAAGCTTTAACGGTGGTGGATTATGTCCGCCGTGCAGGAATGGAAGCTTTAACGGTAGGAGTAACAGGGAAAGTTGTTACCGGTTCTCATGGAATTTCGGTAACCGCTGATTTGTTGCCTGAAGAAACGGGAATTCCACAAATGGTAGTGTTACCCGGCGGACTTCCGGGAACCAATTATCTGAATGAAAGTCAATATGTAAAAGATACGATAACTGCATGTTTGGAGCAGGGAGGAATGGCAGCTGCAATTTGTGCGGCTCCCTCTGTTTTGGGCGAAATGGGTCTTTTGGAAGGGAAGGAAGCCATTTGTTATCCGGGATTTGAAGAAAAAATGGCAGGTGCAATCGTTTCTGAAAAAGCAGTTGTACGTGACGAAAATATTATTACAGCTAAAGCGGCCGGTGTTGCCAATGAATTTACGTATGCTATTATTGAAGCGTTATGCGGACAGGAAAAGGCGATGGAAATTCGTCAACAAATTTATGATAAGTAGGAGGCTGTAAGATGCCAAAGATAAAAAACAGCCATCAGTTGACACAAGGTAGTGTTCAATGGCTGCTGTTTACGGTTATTTTAATGCAGGTGTTCTGTACGGTGGTATATGGAATTTTATATTCTTTTTTCAGCTTTGAACGGCCTGATGGGTATTTATTGCGGATTTGTTTGCAGATTTTTGCGGTGTTGCTTCCAACAGCCCTTTATTTGTATCCTAAAAATATTGATATAACAGAAACCTTTTTGATTCATCACTTGGATCGGAAAAATGTGTTGATTTTAATCGGGATGGGTATTTGTATTCAATACCTTTGCCGTATGATGAATACGTTGACAGGATTGGTGTTAGGCTGGTGCGGTGCCCAGACTCCTCCATCTTTACTGCAAATTCCGAATAATGTGGGAGAGTTTTTGGTTGCTTTGCTGGCAGTTGTTTTGATTCCTACCGTTACCGAAGAACTGTTGATGCGCGGTGTGGTTTTGCATGGTTATTTGTGGAGAGGAAGCAAGAGTGCCGTGGCAGTATCCGCTTTTTTATTTGGGATAGTTCATTTGGATATCAGAAATCTTGTATCCACTGTTTTTTTGGGTGCAATTTTAGCCACTGTTGTATTACAAACAGGATCTATTTGGTCAGGTATGATTTTGCATGGGGTGAATAATTTGATTGTCCTTATCAGCTTTATGCTGGAGCAAAACATGTCCTCTCTTTGGGTAGAAATTCTGATGATTCTTCTCTTTTTCCTTGCACTATTCGCTTTTTTATGGTTGCTTCGTTTGTTTAAAGCACACAATCGGGAAAATCAAGTGAGAATGGAAATTCCGATGAAAAAGAGTGTGGCGTATGAATTGGGGCGAACGGTGTTCAGTTTGCCCGGACTTTTGATTATCGTGAGTTTTATTTTATTTCAGGTATTTTTATTTAATGGGGTGTAACCGTGATTGAGGATAATATTAATTTGTCATTGGATTTGAGTGGTGTGCCTCGTGGTGTGAATACTAATGAGTTGGTTACTGCTATCCAAGACCGTGATGTATTGAATGCTTTGGTGACTAATCGTGATTTCCAAGACCTTGATG
>JAZQHN010000085.1:0-3629 GCA_045540615.1 Clostridia bacterium | reverse complement strand
GTCTGACCACAACGGCAGTTCTGATGCTTTCTAATACAGTGATTTCCCTTCTTCGGAAGGTCATCCCGGACAGAGTGCGGATTCCTGCTTACATTGTCATTGTGGCTTCTTTGGTAACTATGGTGCAACTGGTTTTAGAAGGCTTTGTTCCTTCTCTTTATGAATCATTGGGAATTTATATTCCTTTGATTGTAGTAAACTGTATTATTTTAGGTCGTGCAGAATCCTTTGCTTCCAAATATCCTGTGTTACCTTCTTTGTTTGACGGAATCGGAATGGGACTGGGATTTACTGTGGGTCTTACTTGCATCGGGGCTGTCCGGGAGCTTTTGGGTGCAGGCCAGCTGTTCGGAATGAGCATTATGCCGGAAGGCTTTCAGCCTGTGACCATTATGATTCTGGCACCGGGAGCATTTTTTGTTCTTTGTTGGCTGACGGCATTACAGAACAAAATCCGAAAACAATCCGGAAAGAAAAAAGAAAAAAGCTGTGGAGATTGCAGTGCTTGTAAAGGAGGATGTAAAGGATGAAAACATTGGCTTTGATTTTAGTGGCGTCTGCATTTGTGAATAATGTAGTGTTAAGTCAGTTTTTAGGACTTTGTCCTTTTTTGGGAGTGTCCAAACAGGTGAAAACAGCGGCAGGAATGGGGGCAGCGGTAATTTTTGTTATTACCGTTGCCAGTGCTTGCACAAGCTTGATTTATCAGTTTGTATTAAAGGATAACTTGGATTATCTGCAAACCATTGCCTTTATTTTGGTCATTGCCGCATTGGTGCAGTTTGTAGAAATGGTATTAAAAAAGACCATGCCTGCACTCTACCGATCCTTGGGGGTTTATCTTCCTTTGATTACCACCAACTGTGCGGTATTGGGTGTGGCGCTGACCAATGTGCAAAGCGGATACGGTTTTGTGGAAAGCGTGGTAAACGGATTTGGTGTTTCTGTTGGATTTACAATTGCGATTGTGATTTTGGCAGGAATTCGGGAACGAACGGCATATAACAACATTCCCGAAGCCTTTCAGGGAACTCCTATTACATTGGCGGCATCAGGTTTAATGGCGATAGCATTTTACGGCTTTGCCGGAATGCTGTAAGGAGGAAACAAAATGAATGTTATTTTATTGTCTGCTTTGGTCATCGGTATCATCGGTATCGCCATTGCCTTGATTTTAAATTATGCAGGAGATAAGTTTTATGTCGAAGTAAATGAAAAAGCAGAAGCCATTCGTGAGCTTTTACCGGGGAACAACTGTGGCGGTTGCGGATATGCAGGTTGTGATGCATTAGCAGAGGCAATTGCAAAAGGGGAGGCTCCTGTTCATGCCTGTCCTATGTGTGTGAATGTGGAAAAAATTGGCGAAATTTGCGGAGTGAAGGCTTCCAAAACAGAAAAAAAGGTTGCCTTTGTTGCCTGTGCAGGAAATTGCGAAAAGGCGGAACAAAAGGGACTTTATTTTGGTGCTATGGATTGTATTGCGGCAAAATCCGTTCAGCAAAATGGCTCAAAAGCATGTCAATATGGTTGCATGGGGTTGGGAAGCTGTATCACCGCTTGTCAGTTTGGTGCTCTTTCCTTGGACAAAGGAATTGCGGTTGTTGACAGAACGCTTTGTACTGGTTGCGGTCAATGTGTGAAGGTTTGCCCCAATCATTTGATTTCTCTGGAACCAATCTCTGCAGTTTTTGTGAAGTGTTCTTCTCGTGATAAGGGAATGAATGTGAAAAGTGTTTGTAAATCGGGATGTCTTGCATGTGGATTGTGTGCAAAAAATTGTCCCGAAGATGCGATCACCATGGAAAACAATCTTCCTGTGATTGATAAAAGTAAATGCACCAACTGCGGGACTTGCGTTGAAAAATGTCCTGTTAAGGTAATAGAAGGATAAAATAAAATTGTAAAAAAGGAACCGTCGGGAAATCAAACTCCCGACGGCTTTTTATAGTTATTGATTGGAATTACAATTACATGATTTCTGACTGCATTGTTTTGCATAAGGACAGCCAATACAATGTTCGCCCCGTTTTTTTGCTTTGTACAGATATGAAATTGCACCGACTGTGATCATCAGAAGAATTACAATTAAAATAATATTTGACATAAAATCACTCAATTCATTCTTATTTTGCAGAACTCAAAGCATATTCTGTTTTGAGGTTTTTCTGATTCTTATGAATAAGGCTGACAACAATTGTTGCTATTGCGGCAACGATTACAAGACCGGCAATCGCAGCACCAATATTCAGAGTAGCAGGAGCAGTGATGAGGGTACCAATGGTATAAACCAAATAGGAAACTGTATAACCTACACCAAGCTGGAGACCGATTCCGCCCCAAAGCCATTTTGCACTCTTCATTTCTGCATTCATCGCACCGATTGCTGCAAAGCAGGGGGGAGTGTAAAGGTTAAACATCAGGTATGCAAGTGCTGCTACCTTTGTAATAGCAAATACGGTTGCAACCTCTGTGCCTGCACCCTCCATAAGTGCCAGTTCTTCTGTGTCAATCAGATTTTCAAGTCCTACAAAGCAAACTGCAAGTGTACCAACAACGTTTTCTTTTGCAATAAAGCCTGTAACCGCTGCTGCTGCAAGCTGCCAACTAAGTACACCAACAATAGGAACAAGAATGTAAGCAAAAGGTCTTGCGATTGAGGCAAGGATTGAAGAATCTGCGGTTTCTGCAACCTGGAAGCTCCAAGTAAAGACTTGCATCAGCTGTACTGCCATATTACAAAGAAGAATGATGGTAGCCGCTTTTACTATGTAAGCCCAACCACGGCTGAACATCGATTTGAATGCACCCCAAAGGGAAGGAACTTTGTATTCCGGTAATTCTATAATAAAGAATGACTTTCTTGCTTTGTAGCCTGTGATTTTGTTTACAAGTAATGCACCTAAGAAGATGAGCAGAATACCGGAAAGATACATCAGTGTGCTGACCCAACCTGCATCATTAAAGAAGGCACCTGCAAAAAGGGCAATGACAGGAATTTTAGCACCGCATGGCATAAACGGAGAAAGCATTGCTGTTGCTCTGCGTTCGCGTTCGTTTCTGATAGTACGGCTTGCCATAATACCGGGAACTGCACAACCAACTGTGATTACAAAGGGAATGACTGATTTACCGGAAAGACCAACCTTTTTGAAGATAGGATCAAGAACAACTGCAACCCTTGACATATAACCGCAATCTTCCAAAAGGGCAATCAGGAAATACATTACCATAACAAGAGGTAAGAAACCGACAACAGCAACAACACCGCCGATTACACCGTCAACAAGGATTGCTGAGAGCAGAGGGTTTGCATCGCCAAGAAGCTCGCCAACCCAGCCTTGAAAGCCTTCAAGTATGCCTACAAGTAAGTCTGCAATAGGAGTGCCTACCCAGACCTGAGAAATCTGGAATACCAGATACATGACTACTGCAAAAATCGGAATACCAAGCCACTTATTTGTGAGAATAGCATCGATTTTATCTCCAAAGTTCTTATCTTTTGTGAGAACCTTACGGGTTTCAACAGCTTTTACAATATCGTTAACAAATGTGAAACGTGCTCTGTCAGCAGCTTCAACTGCTTCTTTACTTGTCAGGTCAACATCTGCTTGAGAATAAACTGCTTTCTG
>JAZQHN010000084.1:0-7774 GCA_045540615.1 Clostridia bacterium | reverse complement strand
CCAAATATCCTCAGCCTTTTCCCAATAACGGTATCGATCTGAATTCAACTTGATTTTAATTTGACGCAATGAACCCAGTATATTTGGGTTATTACTTCCATCCTCCAATACCTGAGTAGACATTAAATAATTACCTGCACCGTTAGGATAACAAGCAAGGGGTAACGTGGTTCCCTCCATGGTCAAGGTAGGAGAATAGCCATTGTCATTACTGCTTAAAAACCCCTGTATTTTCATTTTTCCGTAATCGGTAATTCCTACATCAGAAAGCTTCACCTGTACAACAGCTCTCCGTCCCGACTCCGAAACAATCCGTTCCAATACATCAGAATCGGTCACGGGCTCAAAGAAATCATAAGAAAAGGAATTTCCTGCTGTGAATATCACTTTTGCTCCCTCTTGTGCCCGAATGGCAATATTCTGATCTAATTCAAAAAATTCTAATGAAGAAGCAAAAGGGTAAGTTCCCTCCTTTACTAAAATGGTACAGCCGCCTCCGTATTCTCTTGCAGCATTCAATGCATCATGCACGGTCTTATAGTCTCCGCTTCCGTCCAATGCAACTGTAAATATCTTTTCATTTGCGGATACAAAAAGAACAGGAAACAAGCACAACAACAAAAGCAAACTCAAAAAGCGTTTCATTCTTCTTCTCCTTTATAATTCTACTACCGTCATCTCATGATGAACAGCAGGTAATAATTTATTTTTGATATCCAAAGTTGCAAGTTTCAGGCTGGTGGTGTTTTTACAAGGATGACATCCGATAAATTCTTTTTCTAAGACTTCCTTATCAATACAAAGACGAACCTTATTTTCTTTATCATTCATTAGTCCTAAAATACTCACCGAACCGGGAGCAAGACCCAAAAGCTCAGGCAACATTTCCTGAGGTGCAAAAGAAAGTCTGGATACACCCAATTGTTTGGACAATACTTTGGTTTCAAACTTTTTTTCTCCCGGCATCATCACAAGATAAAACTCCGATTTTTGTCGATTACAAAGAAACAGATTTTTGCAGATTTTAATTCCTAACACACGAGAAACTTCATCGCATTCTTCTATGGTATCTGCTGCATCGTGATCTACCCGTTCAAAGGGAACATTCAATTGCTCCAGTAAATCGTAGCATCGTTTTTCTTGCGGCTCTCTCTCATCATCAGGTCTTGTAGTGTAAATTTCCATACTTTTTTCTCCTATTGCGTACTAATATCATCAATCAATCTCAATTCTTCCTCTGTAAAACCAGCACTATCGACGATTTTCGTATTTTCAACAATCTGTTCCGGCTTAGATGCTCCGATTAATACGCTCGTGATTTCCTCATCCTTAAGCACCCAAGAAAGTGCCATTTGAGCCAGAGTTTGACCTCTCTGCTTTGCCAATTGATTTAATTTTTCAATTTTTTCCATTACATCAGGTGTCAGATTTTTTTCAGACAAAAACCGACCACTTCTGAAAATTCTGCTATCAGAAGGAATTCCGTTTAAATAACGTCCTCCAAGCAATCCTTGTGCCAAAGGACTAAAGGCAATAACTCCCTTCCCTTCCTCTTTCGCACCTTGCTTCAAACCATTTTGCTCAATCCCCCGATTTAAAATAGAATAGGGATTTTGGTTAATTACAAAAGGACATCGAAGTTCCTCTAAAATTTTAGCCGCTTGTTTCATTCGCTCTCCGTTATAATTGGAAATTCCCACATACAAAGCTTTTCCGCTTTGAACCGCAGTTGCCAATGCACCCATGGTTTCCTCCAAGGGCGTGTCAGGGTCAGGACGGTGATGATAAAAAATATCCACATAATCAAGTTGCATCCGTTTTAAGCTTTGATCAAGACTTGCCAACAAATATTTCCTGCTTCCCCACTCTCCGTAAGGCCCGTCCCACATAAGGTATCCTGCTTTAGTAGAAACAATCAACTCATCACGATATTGTTTCAACTCTTTTGAAATTATTTTTCCGAAATTCTCTTCGGCAGAACCGGGAAGAGGACCATAATTATTCGCCAAATCAAAATGAGTAATTCCTCGGTCAAAAGCAGTAAAGCACATTTGTTTCATAGTTTCAAAATCATCATTGGTACCAAAATTATGCCATAAGCCCAAGGAGACAAGAGGAAGCTTCAAACCGCTCTTCCCCGACCGCCGGTATTCCATTTGTTCATACCGTTTTTCATAAGCTGAATAATTCATAATACCACGCCCTTTATATTTCTAAAATCAAAATGCATTCCATCATTACGAAATCTTAAGGCTGTTAATTGCCTTATCTAAAGAGGTTTCATAAACCGTATTCTTACAGCTTCCGCTACACATTTTTGTAACAGTAATCACTTGATCCTCTTCATATGGCAGATAATAGGTCGTATAATATAATTTTGTTCCTTCCGCCTCTATCACCAGATCAACACAATACCCTTTTATGCCCATTAGTGTTGCTTCTTTAATATCTTCCGGCATAGTAATCGTTAGAAATGCACCTGATGTATTTAAAATCTGAGCGACATTCTTTTTCATATACGCCTCAGGTGAAGAAACTTGTAAATTCATTTCATCATCATAATATCGCAAGGATCCTTTTTCGATTCGCACAGATACATCATCCACCATGCTGTACAAGAAGGATAATTCCGGCATCATAGCAGACAACAGACCTAAAGAAAGCATATCTGTATAGTTTCCTCCGCGTGATACATAAAGTCCGTTTTTTGTTTCTTCAACTTCCCATAAACAAGGGTAGGAAATTGTAAACAAATTATTTTCGAACTCTGCCAACACTTCTAAAATTTCTGTTTCCGAATCCGTTTCTAATGCCTTACCTACTTCATTTGCATCAACAGTTCCGGGGATAAATGAGAAAATAACAGAGTTTGCACTATTTAAAAAGTTTTCATTTTTTTCCTCTCTTTGATCATAGGAAAACAAAATTTCATATCGGTAAGATCCATCGCTAAGATAGTACAGTTTTTCAACCGTTTGCTCTTCACCTTCCGTACGACGAACTTCAAAATGCTTTGCCTGATATTTTCCAATTGTTACATCCTGTATAGCAGAAATATCATAGACTTCAGGATTACAGGTATTTTCATAAAGAGTCTGTTTTTTCTTTGCCCATTGTGAAGTGGTCTGTCCATCCACAACAGAATAGGTTGTGATTGTAATCGTAGGATCTGTAGTGTATCCAAGTTCATAATAGATATCTTCAAAATCCGATTCTTCCTCTTCAATTCCACTGGGACGTTGAACAGTAACTTCGTTGTAAAATCCGTAGTACTCATTCACTTCCCAGGTATCATTTAATTGTATGGACCATCTGTAATTGCCGTCAACATATTCTGTCTTTTTTTCCTCAGAATATTTCTCTTCAAAATCAATCTTCGCAAGATCGACAGTATCTTCCTCTTCTCCGCCCATATAGTCAAATTCCAGTGACTCTAAAAAGGAATTCACGTCAACATTTTCTTTTGCTGTTGCAAAGCTTTCAAAAGTTCTTTCCAAATCAATCAGATAGAAAAATTCATCTGTTTCGTAGACATATCTTTCATTAATAGTGTCTAACGTACGAAACTTGGCATATATATACGGCACATTCTTATGTGTGCTTTTTCCCTTATCATACATTACACTTCTGCTGTACGAGTTGGTTTCCTGAATTTGGATGTAATATTGCTCTAAGGAAAATTCCTCAGTTTTCTTCTCAACCATGAAAGATACCATAATATCGCCTAACGCAAAATCATACCATCCCTCATAGTAACTTTCAGCCATATCAAAATTATCCGTTTTGACAAAACGCCAATGCTCTTCTGAATGACCAATTTTATTTTTTCCTGAATATTTGAACAACAATGACAGATTCGCTGCTTCGTCAAATCCACCCGAAGAAACAATAACAACTTCTTCCAGTTCCCCATTATATGTCACATCAGCTCCAAGTGCTTCTGCCACAAATCGTAATGGTGCCATTACAACTCCATCTTCTGATATTACAACGGGAGAATTCATGGTAATTGTTTGTGTACCGATTTGTACCTGCGACGAATTCAATGTATAACGCATTTCAACTCCGTCCAAAACTACAGAAAAAACTCCCTCTGTCTCAGTCACTTCCCCACCGAGCACGTTAACAAGTGTCTTAAGTTCCATCATAGTATCGCCTTTGTCATTAATATAAGGCGGCTGAGACATGGAAAAAGGCTCATCATTCAATGTTACAGTTTGATGTATCAAACTCACTTTCAAGGTGTTTACAATAAATTCTTCCCCATAAACACAAATTCCGGTTACAGAACATATCATCGTAAAACAAAGCAACAATGCAATTATTTTTTTCATTCTAATTTCTCCTTTCAATTTTCACCTTTTTCTCCAAGAACAATTTCTGCATACTGAATAGAACCGTTTTTCTTAACACCTACTCTTACAGTATCCCCCGGCATAAAATTCTTCATCAATTCATTCAACTCCACAATACTGTTCACCGGTTGTTCGGCAACCGAAACCAAGACATCTCCTGTTTTAAATGATGCTGAAGCAAGAGGGGAATTTTTTTCCATTCCCTTTATTGACAAACCCGCTTCTGACGGCAAACCCATTTCTGCCAACCAATCCTCTTGGAACTCGGCACCAAACGACGGTCTTTTTACCTTTCCGTATTTTTCAAAATGGTCAATAACATATTGAACAGTATCTATCGGAATAGCAAAATTAGTATTCGAACCGGAATAACCACTCGAGGTAATTCCTACAAGTTCGCCCTTCATATTAATTAATGCACCGCCGGAATTTCCGTTGGTAATTGTTGTATCCGTCTGAATCAATCGATACGGATCGCCAACACTTCTGTTTAATCCGCTGATATAACCAACTGTAGCTGAATTGCGTAAGGAAAATGTAATTGGTGTTCCGATTGCAATTACTTTTTTTCCAACAACAATATCCTCTTTTTTAGCAAAAGATACCACCGGAAGTCCAATTTTTTTGATTTTAACAACCGCAAGGTCAGTCTCTTCATCAATGTATTTCAGTTGTGCTTCATAACCTTTTCCGTCATTCATTACGACAAGAATTGTACTCATATCTTTAACAACATGGGCATTGGTTAAAATTTCTCCGCCTGTTTTTATGATAACCCCTGAGCCACTCATAATACTTTCAACAGACCCGTAATAAGATTCACTTTTTCCTCTGCCGATAATTCCAACTACTGAAGGACTCACCGTCTCTACAATTCCAGGAATCAAATCATCATCGCTTACCGTTTGCGGTGTTGTAATACTTACTTTCCAATTTTCTTCATCCCACGAAACCTTCGCACCTGAAGCCTCAAACACACCTCTCAACGGCACATAAGTCCGATCATCAATAATCAAGGCTTCTGTTTCGATTACCTTTCCGTCAACCTCAACAGTCGGCTGCTGAGCAAATACTCCTTGAGAAAATGCCATTCCTAAAATCAAACCAGCGCAAATTACCCTTTTTTTCATAGTTGTTCCTCCTTAAATTAATGTAAACTCATTATAAAATTGCCTTTCTTAAATTAATCGTTAATTGTCGATTTAAAGCAATTCACCGAGATAAGGTTTCGCTTGATTTCATTATATCATATCAAAGCGAAAAAATCAATCATTTTGTACAAAAAAGTAATAGAAAAACACCATATCTTATATAAAAATCTTATAAAAAGCATAAAACCACTCCTTTTGTCATAGGATAGAAACAAAAAGGAGTGGTTAATTATGAAAATTAATTGGAAATCATTATTATGGAATCTTGCACTGCCCTTGCTTACGGGCGGTCTTGCAGCTCTCATTACCCAAAGCTCCATGAAACAATTTGCAAGCTTGAATCAACCGCCTCTCTCCCCTCCGGGTTGGCTTTTTCCCGTTGTGTGGACTATTCTTTATACTTTAATGGGAATTTCTTCCTATTTAGTTTCCCAATCTGATAATCCTTTGAAAAACACCGCACTTCGTGTTTACGGAATTCAGTTGGGAGTCAACTTTTTCTGGCCCATTCTCTTTTTCCGTTTGCAAGCCTTTTTAGGGGCATTTTTTTGGCTTTTGCTTTTGTGGATTCTCATTCTCGTAATGATTGTACTCTTTTATAAAGTCAAACCCATTGCGGGACTGTTGCAAATTCCTTATTTTCTTTGGGTTACCTTTGCAGCTTACCTGAACTTAGCCATTTATTTTTTAAACCGTTAACACACCTTTGGGTGCTTCGCGGTCAGACCGATAGGCGGGAGTGGTGGAGGATTCCAGGGAAACAAACCGTTTTTCCCGACCGCTTTTGAGCATTCCCTCCATCATTTCCAATACATGAAGCCCTTGTTTTCCCGAAGCACCGCAGGGAACCTTATTTTCAATGGCAGCAATCATATTGCTGACTCCCATGCCTCTGGAGTTTTCGTTGTAACCGCTGATACAGGGAATCTCACGGTATTCCTTATCCTCCTTGGTGGACAGCATAACACTTCCGCCGAAGGTGTTCGGGTCGGGAACCTTAATACTTCCCAAGGTGCCGTAAATTTCAATACAAGGCATACTGTGCTTCCAAACATCAAAACTGGTAACTAAAGTTGCAACCGCACCCGATTCAAACTGAATCAGACCTGCAATATGAGTTTCCGTTTCCACAGGAATCACCTTGCCATATTTAGGCTGGCTTGTGATGGTTCTTGTGGAGAAGGATTTTTTCGCCATTGCACAAACATCTGTAGCGGGTCCCAAAAGATTGACCAAAGCAGTCAGATAATAGGGTCCCATATCAAACAAAGGACCGCCGCCTTCCAGATAGTAAAATTCAGGGTCGGGATGCCAATGCTCGTGACCATGAAGCATCATAAAAGCACTTGCAGCAACGGGAGTTCCGATAAATCCGTCTTGAATCAGCTTCCGTGCGGTCTGGATTCCTGCACCCATAAAGGTATCGGGTGCACAGCCAATATATAAATTTTTGGATTGCGCCAACTCCACGAGCTCTTTTCCCTGTTCGTAAGTCAAGGCAAGGGGTTTTTCCACATAAACATGTTTTCCTGCTTCCAAACATTTTTTATTGATGGGATAATGTCCCTGTGGAGTGGTCAGATTGAGAATCAGCTCAATTTCATCACAAGAGAGCATTTCTTCCAGAGTCATAATATGCGGAACCTTCCATTCCTCTGCCGCTTTTGTTACCTTTTCTTCGTCCAAATCAGCACAAGCATAAATCGTAACATTTTGAAACACTTCTGTTAAATTCTTAAAATAAATTCCGCTGATATTTCCGCAGCCTACAATACCAATCTTCATTTTCATTCTCCTCTCATTGCCCACAGAAAACCTCTTCTCATCATTTCTCTTGCCTGAGGAATGTCAAAGATTGCTCTGACATGGCCTAAACTGTTATAATATACTTTTCCTTCTCCCCACATTTTGGTATAAACAACAGGCAATACCGTTTTTCCGTTTGCCTGATGGGGTCCGGGGAAATCGGTTAAGGTGGTAGTTGCATGCACCTTTACCGCAGGGTCTACGTGAATATAATACTGCTCGCTCTTTACATCAAATTCCTCTATTCCTGCTACCAAAGGAGAATCGCTTACCATATTCACCCGATAAGTAACCTCTGAATTACCGGGGTGTGCCACCCATTGGCTACCAGTCATGAACTGCCATTTGGGGTCATTACGAAATGCATCGCACATTCCGCCATGGCAACCTGCCACGCCAACTCCCGATTCCACCGCTTCTAAAATATTTTGAGTCGCACCTTCGGGAAGTCCTGCACCCATG
>JAZQHN010000083.1:0-5511 GCA_045540615.1 Clostridia bacterium | reverse complement strand
GCATTGTTCCAGTTGGCGTGCATGGTGCGGGGGAAGCGTTCTTTCCAATCTGTTAAATTGGGACGGTGTTACGGTAACAGATGATTTGTATCGGGATGATCATTTGGGAGAACATGCAGTGGAGTACGGATACCGTTCTGTTGAGCTATTCAAACAAGCACAGGCATTGTTTGAAGAAATTCAGCCTAAGGCAGATGTGCTTTATGCCAAAAAAGGAGAATTTATCTGTGGAATTCCGTTGAATCCGACAGATAACCGTTTTAAGCAAAAGAAAAATTTCTTGAGTGACAGAATCAGTACCGACATCAGAAGCTTACACTACGGCATTGATTGCTATTTGTTGCTTACTATGTTTGTTGATTATTACGAAAGCTTGCAACAGGGAAAAAACACCGATGAGCTTTGGAATGCTCTTTCTCAGCTGGCAACCAAAATGACGCGGTATAGCTACAGTGTGAAATTCACTCATCCCTTGCCCGAAATCAAAATTCCGGATGCACTTGACCGATCAGGGTTAAAGGGAGTTTATTACAGATGTCTTGCAGGACGTTTGTAAGAAGAATGAAAGGAATATAATATTACAGGGATCTGTATAAATCCTGGTATATCTTTTCAATAAAGCTACTGAACTGTCAGCCGATGAAAATGCGGATGTTACAGATTGGTTTGTAAAATAGGTTTCATTTGCTATTGTTTCAGATGTTCAAATTCAGCTTATAGACGCCTACTGAGGTTGAACATCTGTGCATAGAATAAATTTTAAAAAAAGAAAAGACGAAAAAATGATGAAAAAGAAAATTTACGCGCTGTTTTTAGCAGCAACCATGATGTTGACAGTGTTGACAGGATGTGGCGGAACAACAGAAACAGAATATGTCGCAGACGACATGAGCAAAGAGGTAAACTTAGTTTGGGTATTGGCAATGGAAGAACCTGCAGGCTATCCTGAAGTAATTGCAGAAGTAAACAAATACCTGAAAGAAAAAATCAACGCAACATTGGAAATTCAGTTCATCCAGCCTGCTGACTATGCAACTAAGGTTAACATGATGCTGGCATCACAGGAAAGCGGATGGGATTTGATGTTCACCTCTAACTGGCAGAATCCTTATGAGGATAATGTGATCAAGGGCGGATATTATGATCTTACCGAATTGTTAGAAAAGGAAACTCCTGAACTGAAAAAGTTCTTCCCTGACAGTTACTGGGAAGCATTAACCTTGAATGGTGGAATCTATGCAGTTCCCATGAATCAGGTTATGTATCAGCAAAAGGGTATGTGGTTCAAAAAGGAAATTGCAGAAAAGTATGATTTAGTTGATGACATCGAAAACATGGCAAATTATGATGACATGGAAAAAATCTACAGCACTGTTCATGAAAACGAACCCGAAATGATTACTGCAACCGGATTCCAGTATGACCTCTTTAAAGAAGTAGGAACTACTGTTAAAGCCGGATTTAGCATTATAGACGGTGAAGTAACAGATGGTTTTGACGAAGACAAACTGACTCAGTACAAATATGCAAGAGATTGGTACACAAAAGGATTTTTCCCTCAGGAAGTTAAGTTTGATGAAGCTCCTTTCCTGAAAATGGGTAAAGTATTCTCCCGTTACAACCGTCAGTTGCCCGGAGCAGATGCAAAACACCGTATTTCCTATGACTGGGATGTTATCAACAAGGCTACCAATGGTATGGTTCTCCGTCGTGAAGATGTTCAGGGTGCTTTGACTGCTATTAACCGTGTGTCTAAAAACCCTGCCCGTGCTCTGAAACTGTTGGAATTGATGACCACAGACCAATACCTGTTCAACCTGATGGCTTATGGTATTGAAGGTGTACATTTCACCAGAGAAGGCAACAGAATTACGCCTACCGAAAATGCCTACTATGTACAGGAATTCAGAATTGGTAACCAATTCTTGGCTTACTTAATGCCCGGTTATGAAGAAGGTGTTTGGGAAGAAACTGACAAACTGAACAGAGAAGCAAGAGTTGATGAAAATATGGGCTTTGTATTTGATGTAACTCCCGTAGAAACTGAAATCACCAACCTGACCGGTGCAACAGAATATGCTGATTCTTTAGGCAAGGGTACTGCAGAAGATGTAGAAGGAACCTTCCAAAAGCATCTGGAAAAGAGAAAGGTTGCAGGCGATCAGAAGGTAAAAGAAGAAATTGAAATGCAGTACGCTGCATGGAAAGCAACTCAGGAATAATTTTGAAAAGTCTTATGGCGTCTTAAGACTTAATGGGTAAACGATCCGGAAAGGAAAAATATGAGAAAAATTGTATCATTTTTGTTGACATTTATGTTGCTGTTTTCCTGCATGATTCAGGTTTCGGCGGCAGACACTTTATACATTTATGTATCCCCCAATGGGGATGATGCAAATGCAGGAAGCTTTGCAAAACCTGTTGCATCTCTGGAAAAGGCAGTTGAATTGGCAGCCGACGGTAATGCTGTTATTAATATGATGGGCGGAACCTACAATGTATCAGATACGGCGGTAATGAGCAATGTAAAAAATGTTACTGTCCGTGCATACAATGAGGAAGAAGTCGTGTTGACCGCGGCTCACACCATTGACGCATCCGCTTTTAAGAAAGTAACAGATTCTGCTGTATTAGACAGAGTAATTGACAAGAAAGCAAAGGATCAGATTGTTTGCGTTAATATGTCAGAAGTAGGAATTACCGATTTGGGAGAAATCCCCATGTCAGGATTTGGTTATCCTGAAGTTCCAAAGGCACCTCAGCTTTTGATTAATGGTAATATGCAGACTGTTGCAAGATATCCTGATGAGGAATACCTGTATATTGACACTGTAGTTGATGAGGGTGTAGATGTTCGTAATAACACCGAAGGAAAAGGTGTTATGGATTACAAAGGACAAGGAATTGCCATTCGTTCCAATGATGCCAGAATTTCCAAGTGGAAACAGGCAAAGGATGTTTTCATGTTTGGTTATTTCATGTATGACTGGGCAGAAGCTGTACTTCCTTGTACCATTGATTTTGAAAACAAAAACACCATTTCTACCGAATACCCCAGTGTTTACGGCGTTACTACCAACAGAAGATTCTATTGCTTCAACCTGTTGGAAGAAATCAGCAAACCTGGTGAATGGTATCTGGATCGCGAAACAGGTATTTTGTATGCATATCCGGAAACAGAGCTGAAAGGCGATGTTACTGTTGAATTCATCACATTTGCAAAACCCTTTATTGCTATGGAAAACGTTGAAAATGTTACCGTTGAAGGTATTAGCTTTACCAAGGGTTTGGACATGGGGATAGACATTGAAGGCGGAAAAAATATTTCTGTAACTGATTGTGATTTTATTTCCATCAGCAGTACTGTTATTGATATGTCCGCTTGTTATGATTGTACCGTAAGCTATTGTAATTTCAAGGAAATCGGCGCAAGAGGTGTTTATATGAACGACAATTGCGGTGATATCAATAGTTTGACTCCGGGAAACAATCTTGTTACCAACTGTGTATTTGACGGAATTCAGAAGATTACTCCTACTTCCACTCCCGCAATCTGGCTGAGAGGTGTTGGAAATACTGCTTCCCATAATGATATTACAGACGGTGCAAATATTGCTATCTGGTTCAACGGAAACAATCACGTAGTAGAATACAACGATATTTCTAATGTTTGTAATGATACTGCCGATGCAGGTGCTATTTATGCAGGTCGTGAATGGACCAGCCGCGGTAACGAAGTCAGATACAATTATATCCATGATATGATTAAAATTGATACCACTACAGGCATGAAGGTTCAGGCAATCTACTTAGACGATGCTTTCTCTTCTGCTAAGGTTCATGGTAACATCATTCAGAACGTACCTTCTATTGCGTTGTTTGGCGGCGGAAGATACAATACTTTTGAAAATAACATTATTCTGGATTGTAAAGAACAATTTGTATTTGACGAACGTATGTTAAACTGGATGGGTGATTCTGAAATCAAGGGTAAGCTGGAAAAGGTTCCTTATCAAAGTGATGTTTGGAAGAATGCATATCCTGAACTTGAAAAGATTTTGGATGATGAACCCAACGTTCCGAAATACAACATTATTCGAAACAACATTTCCATGAATTCTCCCGGATACAGACTTGCAGAAACTGTAAAACAGTATGCAATTGAAATTGAAGATGATTATATCATCACAAAGAAAGATTTTGTGGATTATGCAAATGGAAATCTGAACCTGAAGGAAGATTCTGAAGTATTCAAAAAGATTCCTGAATTTGAAGCAATTGATTTCGATGCAATCGGTGTTCAGGAAAAGCCTGCAAAGGAAAAAACATTTGAAGATGTTCTCGCAGGCAGTGTTGTTCTGAAACTTGACAATCCTAAAACCTTGATTTTCGGAAATGAAGGTACTGTAGATCCCAATAATGCTGCAGTATTCCCCTTCACTGAAAATGACAGAACTTTAGTTCCTGTCAGATTTATCGCAGAATCCTTTGGAGGTAATGTCACATGGGAGGAAGCAACTCAGAAGGTTGGCATTACTTATGGCGATAATGTAATTGAATTGACCATTGACGATGTAAATATGACAGTAAACGGAAAGACCGTTGTGTTAGATGTTCCAGCTCAAGTGAAAAATGACAGAACAATGCTTCCTCTACGTGCAGTTGTAGAAGCACTGGGAAAAACTGTCCATTGGGATGACAGAGGCTTGATTGTAATTAGCCACAATCCTGTAATCGGAGAAAATGATGCTGCATTTGTAGAAAGCCTGTTGTCAGAGTTTTAAAAAGAGCAAATCAGGCGGCTGAGACTTCGGTCGCCTGATTTTTTGTATTAGGTTGAAAGGGTGACGTGAAATGATTACAAAAATTATAAATGGTATTTTGGTAGACCGTGAATTGAAAGAAGACTTTTCTTTGTATTTGGAAGATGGAAAAATTCGTGACATTACCAAGGAAAATTTGCCGTATGATGAAGTGTATGATGCAAAAGGAAACTATGTGTCTGCCGGATTTATTGATATCCATACTCACGGAGGCGGCGGAGCAGATTTTATGGACGGAGAGTCTGAGGACGTTGTGACAGCAGCAAAAATGCATCTGACTCACGGAACAACTTCTATTTTTCCCACAACGGTTTGTTCTTCAATAGAACAGTCTAAGCTTGCACTAAACAACATCAAAGAAGCCATGAGTTTTCCTACTGTTCGCGGTGCGCATATGGAAGGTTCCTTTTTTGATATTCAATTTTGCGGAGCACAAAACCCGGATTATATCCGAGAAATTAATACGGATGAAATTGAAGAGTATCTGAAAACGGGAGTTGTTAAAAGAATTGATTTTGCACCTGAATTAAAAGGTAGTGCAGAATTTGCAAAATATTTGACAGAGAAAGGAATTGTTAGTGCGGTTGCTCACAGCGGAGCTTTTTACGAGGACGTACTTCCTGCTTACGAGCAAGGCTGTAAACTGGTAACTCATTTATATAGTGCTACATCTACTGTTGTGAGAGTG
>JAZQHN010000082.1:0-5962 GCA_045540615.1 Clostridia bacterium | reverse complement strand
TGTTTGCTTAATTTCATTGCTCGTTTTCTTAAACATTGTTAAAAACCTCCATGATATTTTTTAGTAATGCGGTCGCCAAACCTTTTACTATTATATCATAGAGGTTTTTCTCTTGCTAAAGCTTTTTATCCTCCCCCAGTAAAACTGGGGGTTTATTTCCACGCCTAAAGGCACCAAACTAAGGGATGAAATCCTGAAATGTGGATTTCATCCCAAAAAACGTGGATTATATTTATTATGGAGTTTACAAAAAACAGCGCCAAGAAAAAAGGACAAACCCCTTTACGAAATAGAATCGTTGATATGTACCCCCTTTACTGGACAACAGTAAAGGGGGTTTTTATGTGAAATATGATTTTAATTTTAAATCTAAATGCGTTGAATTATACAAAAATGGTCAATGGCATGAAACACCGGAAGGTATTGGTCAAAAAAATTTCAGAAAAAGGATTGTTGTATGGTCAAAAATTGTTGATTTACACGGAATTGACGCCTTAAGGCATCCTTCAACATGTAAAATGCGTACGGCAGAAGAAAGATATGCTTTGGTTGCACGAGTGTTGGCAGGCGAATCTCAAAAGAGTGTAGAAATAAGCGAAGGAATAACTTCTGGGGTATTGTCAAAATGGATAAAATGTTATAAAATAAACGGGTACAATGGTTTAAACATAAAGAAAGGTAGACCATGCAAGGAGATTCCTATGAAAAAAGACAATTTGCAAATAGAGCTTGCTCCTTCCGAAAGAGAAGAATTGATAAGATTGAGGGCTGAAACTGAATATTTAAGGGCAGAAAATGAAGCCATAAAAAAATCAATCGCCTTGAGACAAGAAAAGGAAGCTGCGCGACTCAAGGCGAAAAAGCAGCAATCATTAAAGAGCTTAGGGAAAGAGGATTTAAATTAAAATTTTTGCTTAAGTCGGTCGGTTTATCTAAATCTACATACTACTATGAAATTAGTCGTACAAGCTTTGATGATAAGAAAAATCAAGGGATTATGAATGAAATTAAGGATATCTTTAACGAGAATAAAAAACGTTATGGTGTGCGAAGAGTTCATAGAGAATTACTAAACAGAGGATATTATATTAACCATAAAAAAGTGCAAAGATTAATGCGAAAGATGGGATTAAACGGTATACGACCAAAAGAAAAATATCATTCATACAAAGGGGAAATTGGGAAAATAGCAGATAATCTTATCAACAGAGATTTTAGCACAACATCACCAATGGAAAAATGGACAACAGATGTATCGCAGTTCAATTTGTCTTGGGGTAAATGCTACCTTTCACCTATATTAGATATGAATAGTAACGAAATCATTTCTTATGACTTATCCCGAAGCCCTAACTTAAAACAAATATCAAATATGTTAGAAAAGGCTTTTGATAAGTTTAAAAACACAAACGGTATTATCTTTCATTCAGACCAAGGCTGGCAATATCAACATGAATATTATCGTAACGAGCTCAAAAAAAAATGGAATGATACAATCCATGTCAAGAAAAGGGAATTGTTATGATAACTCTATTATGGAGACATTCTTTGGAAGGCTTAAAAACGAGATGTTTTTTGGACATGAAAGAGATTTTACATCTTTTGAAGAATTTTCTCAAGCCATAGATGAATACATAGATTATTACAACAACAAAAGAATTCAAGCAAAAACAAAATGAATGCCTCCTGCGGTGTACAGAAAAACATCCATAAATGTTTAATTGCTTTATTTAACGATGTGTCCAGAAAACTGGGTACATATCATCGTAGAGGGGTTTGCACTATAAAAGAAGGAATGAAACGTAGTAGTTAACAAACAAATTCGTTCAGCCCTGTTTGTAAAAGATTCCCTTCGAAAGTAGCGCTCATAGTCTCGGGAATCCAGATTTTTAAGTGGATTTGATGATTGATTCTTTGCCATTCTACTTTTACGGTACCGGAAACGGTGTCAGAATATCCTCTTGCATAGGAAAGCTCTTTAAAAAAGAAGGGCTTGATTTCAGTTTTTTGAAATCCCACGCTGTCTGAGGTTTGACGGATGCCGACAATGGTTTTCATCATCCAGGACATAAAGTCAGAATACATATGATGATTTTTGGATTCTTCCTTATTCCAACGTTCATAAAGGGTGGTAGCTCCGTCTTCCAGCCAATAAGAATAGGAGGGAAATCCTTTTGCAGTGATAATTCGGTAGGCATAGTCCTCCAAACCGCATTTGTTCAGTGCCATGTATAAGTGGCGAATCCCCACCATACCGCAATTATGATGAAATAATCTTGATTCTACCAAGAATTTCAACTGTTCTTTTAAGGGTTCCAAATCATCATATAACTCATGATAAATCAGCATGGCAACAGCAGTTTGTTTGTTGATAATGCAGGTGCCGTTTTCATCAAGGTACTGTTCTTTTAAAATTTCTTCCAGTGATTTTCGTTCTTTTTCCCATTCTGAACAATCTTTTTCCAGTACCTTTGCCGTTTCGATGGCAATTTTCAAGCATTTGATATGTAGAACACGGTTAATAAAGACATGGTTCACCTTATCTTCACGGAAAGGAGATGCCCAGTCATCCAAACCAAAATCCATATCTCCGTTTTCATTCATTCGTTTTTTCAATCCTGCTAAAAACTTTTGGAAGTGGGGGAATGCGGCCTTTAAAATAGTAAGGTTTCCTGTATGCAGATAAACACGATAGGGGATTTCGAACAATGCGCCTTCCGAAACCAAACCGTTTCCCCAATGATAGCCCCAGCCGGGCGTGGGAACAATCCCGGGTAATTCTCCGGTTTCTTCTTTCATAGCATCAAAGAGGTCTTGCATCCATTTTTCGTACATATGTTCCGTTTTGAAATTGGTCAAAAACTGTTCTGCAGTTCCTTGAGCATCGTTAAGCCAGCCTAATTTTTCGCGAGTAGGACAATCAGTGGGCATATAAAAAAGATTTGACCATGTTGCCCGTTGCCCTATTTTGAACAGCTGATTTAACTGCGGGTCAGAACATTCAAAATCAGAACGCATTTCGATATCCTGGTGTACAAAATAAGCAGTCAGAGTATCCTTGTTTGCTTGCTTTAACCCGCTGACAATCACATAGCGGAATCCAAAATAAGAAAATCGAGGCTTCCATTCCGTTTCTTTGCCGTTACAGATAAATTTACAGGTCTGAAAATTCCCTTCGTGAAAGCATCGAAGCATATTTTCATAGTTTACCTTCATATCCTGAGTCAAGCTTTCTGCATATTCTAATTGAATCACATCTCCCGAAGGTTGATTGACCTTTAATTTCACATAGCCTGACACATTCTTTCCAAAATCAAAGACATATCGGTCTTTTCCTGCAGGAATGATTTGAACAGGGGGAAGAATTTCGCATTCCCGAATGGGTTCGCAAAGACATTCTCTTAATACTCCGACAGGCGGTGTTTCATCAATTTTCGCAAACTCCCAACTGCTGTCATCAAATCCGAGTTGATTCCAGTGTTCCTGATACAGGTGGGAATCAAAATGTTCTCCTTCACGAAGCTGATTATAAAGGATAGAAGCATCCAAATTGCATTTCCAACTTTCATCGCTGACAACCATTTGTTTTCCATTGATTTCCAATGCCAGAATCATTTTTGGGATATCACGCCATTTTGCTTCGTGATGCGCCCAGTCGGTGGGGATATCTTCGTTGTACCAGCCGTTTCCGCATTGGCAGGCAAGAAGATTTTCGCCTTGGTTGATTTGATTGGTTACATCGTAGGTGTGATACCAAATGGTTTTGGTATAATCAGAGGCAGGTGCGGTAAACAAATCTTCAGAGACCGGTTTCCCGTTCAGATAAAAATATCCGATTCCCAAACCACAAACCGCCAGACGAGCGGATTTGATTTCTCCCTCCCATATGAATATTTTACGAAACTGTGGAGAATAGGAACGATTGTGTTTATCATAAGAAACATTTGGTTTGATAAATGAAATTTGTTGTAACATATTGTTCTTCCTTTCTGTTTTACTCATCGGTAAGATCAGAATTAAATTTTTCCAATAGCTCCGGTTTGTAATAATTTTTTTGATAGGCAAGAAAGTATTTTTGATATTGCTTTGGTGTCATGCCAACGATTTTTTTAAAATGCTTAAAAAAATTGGAATAATCTGAAAAACCACTGGAAGAGAATGCCTCTTGTACAGAGGCGTTCTGATCCCTTAAATACAATTTTGCTTGAATAATCCGTCGATGGATGATGTAATTTTTGACAGTAAAATTCGTTTCTTTTTTGAAAACACTATTCAAATATTTTCTGGAAATAAACAGATGATTTGCAATATCTTCCAAGGTGATATTTTCCAAATAATGCAAATCTATATAATTCATTGCTTTTTTCGAAATATCATAAACCGTTTCCAAATCCTTTATGTCATAATTATATCGGGCATATTGCATCCCGTAATTTCCAATAATATCTATGGGGAATTGATTCATTTGTTCAAAAATTCTTCGTACTTGTCCAGCACCTACCATAACAAGGATATATTTTTTCTTAAGTTTATAAAGTATTTCTCGATACTCAGAGCTTAATGGTGTTTTGTGTTGAGTAAGAGTTCCATCAAGATCAAAAGCAATCATTTTTATATTTTTCATCCTAAACCTCTTCCGTTAAAATATTTACTATTTAGCCATAAAACCGTATATCGATCTTTTAAATCTTTCGCATATAAAATTGCATCATTGATTTTTTGCACACCATAAAAATCCACAAATCTTTCATAAGATAATCCTATATCAGAAATCATTGCAACAAATTGAGAAAAAGAAGGGCACTCTTTTAATGTTGCTTTGATTGCATCCCATTTTTCGCTGATAACATCTTTCTCGTTTATATGATACCAACCAAGTTTATCCTGAAGGGCAATCACCTCATCAGCAGAAGTCGAGTATATTCTTTTAATCATAGATATCCATTGTTTACGATTAAAACTATACTGCATAGGACAAGAACCTGCAATATTCTCTCTTATTTTAGCAGTTACGGCAGAAGAATATATTACATCGATTCCATGCGGATAGTACTCTTTATTCTCAAGTATTCCTGTAATTTCAAAAAAATGCGACATATGATGCTCACTTCCGGAAGCAGGACGTGAATTGCCCACATAAGCCATTGCAACCCCTACTATAATTAAAGCTTCCATAAGTGCATGAACCGCATCTTTGTCTCGTTCTTTAATACCTCCTGCCAAATTTCTTACTTTATCTGCCATTTCATACGTAAGATCATACACCTTTTGACAAAAATATTCATCGTTTATCAGCGCGCTTAATTTCCAGTCATTAAGACAAGAATATTTTCCAATAATATCACCATAACCTGCCCGTAGCATATCCATAGGCGCATCTTTTAACACTGTTGTATCAGCAATAATTGCTTTTGGTGGCGCTGCATTGAGGGTTACTTTCATTCCGTTTAGTATCAGAGCAGATCCGGCTGATGCATATCCATCCATAGAAGGTGCTGTTGCTACGATAAAGTAGGAAAGATTATGCTTAAAACTTACATACTTGCACAAATCGTTTATAACGCCTGAACCAACACCGATTATAAGTTCTATTGAAGAATCAATCTTTTCTTCAATTTCTGCAATTGTTTCTTCATTCGGGACCACAACACCTTTGTCTGATTTTAATACAATCTGATAAGTTATTTTTTCTTTTAAAATTTCGCTTACATCGCATCCGCATATAGAATAAGTATTGTTATCACACACCAAAAGTATATTGTGATATTCTTCGCATAACTGCTTCAATGAATTTAATGCTTCGTCACTGATTTCAACATACTCTACAGGACAAATATGCTCTTTTCCACAGATGCAATTTTTAAATTTTTCATTAAGTAAATTTAAATTCATATCTGTTATAACTCCCCTCTTGAAAAATTACAATATTAATATATTATTCTGGTTTTGTCTCCAATTCAAT
>JAZQHN010000081.1:0-5157 GCA_045540615.1 Clostridia bacterium | reverse complement strand
CGACTTTTTCGACAGTCTGATGCACCTCAAAACATTTGAGGTGCATATCACTTTTAAAAATGAAATGTGTCAATATCCGAGTCTTACGCTTTGCCGTTACATCCCAAAACATTAACCAGCTTGTTCTTAACAAGACCTTTGATTGCAGCTCTTGCAGGAGACAAGTACTGACGGGGATCAAAGTGACCGGGATTTTCAGCAAAATGCTTTCTGATAGAACCGGTCATAGCCAAACGCAGGTCAGAGTCGATATTAATCTTACATACGGCAGATTTTGCAGCTTCTCTCAGCATATCTTCAGGAATACCGATTGCATCAGGCATATCGCCGCCGTTAGCATTGATCATTTCAACAAATTCAGGAATAACGGAAGAAGCACCGTGCAGAACGATGGGGAAATTAGGCAGAGCCTTTTCTACTTCTTTCAGAATATCAAATCTCAGTTGAGGTTTCTGACCGGGTTTGAATTTGTATGCACCATGGCTGGTTCCGATAGCGATTGCCAAGGAGTCAACACCGGTACGGGTAGCAAAATCATAAACTTCCTCAGGTCTTGTGTAGGAAGCATCTTCTTCGGATACGTTAACTGCATCTTCAATTCCTGCCAAACGACCCAATTCACCTTCTACAACAACGCCCTTATCATGAGCATATTCTACAACCTTTTTGGTTAAAGCAACATTTTCTTCATAAGGCAAATGAGAACCATCGATCATAACAGAAGTGAAACCGCCGTCGATACAGGACTTACACAGTTCAAAACTGTCACCATGGTCCAAATGAAGAGCGATGGGCAGATCAGTTTCAATGAGAGCCGCTTCTACCAACTTAACCAGATAGGTGTGATTTGCATACTTTCTTGCACCTGCACTTACCTGCAGAATCAAAGGAGCATTCTCCTCTTTTGCAGCTTCGGTGATTCCTTGGATGATTTCCATGTTATTTACGTTGAACGCACCGATTGCATAACCGCCTTTATAGGCTTTGTCAAACATTTCTTTGGTTGTTACTAATGGCATGATAATTCCTCCATAATCATAAAAATTTCCATTTGTTAATAATATATCACATTTTTCAAGAAAATACAAGGCTTATTGCAAAAAAAGTTGAATTTTTTTATAATCTGCCCTCTGTTCCTTGCTTTTTCTCCATATCAATGGCAGTTTTCAGGTCATCAAATTCCAATTTCAGGACAATGGATTCGGTTGTAATCCGATTCACAGGAATACCGTTAATATGAAATACAGGCGGAAAATTGCTCTTTGTTCCGTTGCAAAGAGTAGGCATCTTGTCCATGGTTACCGTCAATGGAGTTCCGTCATTCAATACAATAGCTCGTTTGGGAAGCTGTACAATATTTTCCACAAAGATTCCCGTCGAATCGGGTCCTTTTGGAAAATGAAAATACAAGGCATTGCCCGATTTGGTCATAAAATATTGATCTCTCGGCACCCAATCGGGAGTATTAGGAGCAGGAATCAAATCAGAAGCAGGCTCCGCAAATAACGCTTCCTTCACATTATGATACCATTTCCCTACCGCTTCAAAGGATTCTTTGGTTTCTTCTGAAATCCGTCCCAAAGAATCGGGACCTGCATTCAGTACAAAATTTCCGCCCATTGCCATAATCTGGTCAATGGATGAAATGGTATGCAAATGAGAATAATAATCCTCTCCCATTCTGAATCCCCAGCTTTGCCGTCCTACAGAATCACAGGCTTCTGTGTAAGAGGTAAAACGTCCGCCTTTCGGGATCTCTCTTTCAGGGGTTGCAAAATCCCCTTCATCATATCCACGGTTATTGATAAAAATTCCGGGTTGTAATTTCCGAACCAGTTCGTTCACGGTCGGATCCTTCTTTTCGGGCGGAATATCCCAAAAAAAGCTTAGGATTTTTCCGTAATTGGTCAACAGCTCCGTTACCTGATTCTTCACATATTGAATATACTTTTCTTCATCAGGTTCATCTCCGATTTTTGGTTCATCCAGCTCGTGGCTTCGTCCGAAATTGGGATAATTGGGATGATGCCAATCGGGAACAGAATAGTAAAGAGAAAGTCCCATTCCAGCCTCACTGCAAGCCTCTGCCAATTCCTTTAACACATCTTTTCCATAAGGGGTATTGGTAATTTTAAAATCAGTATATTTAGTATCCCACATGCAAAATCCGTCATGATGCTTGGTGGTAAAGCAAATGTAATCCATGCCTGTTTTCTTTGCAAGTGCAACCCATTCACGGGGATTGTACTCCTTCGGGTTAAATTGCTCTGCATACTTGACATATTCTTCACTTGCCACAGGATAACGCTGTTGTTCTTGCTCATGCCATGCACCGACAGAATAAATACCCCAATGAACAAACATACCAAATCGTTTATTACGAAACATAAATAGCTCCCCTCAACAAGATTCTTTTTTATAATTCAACGCCATAATACCGACGCAAATCAAAACCAAAGCAATAATAAGATTAAAGGGTGAAACCGCGTTTTTTTCATCCAGCATCAAATTTGAAAGAAAAGCACCAAATACCGGAGTCATAAAGCTGTAAATTGAAACTTTGGAAACGGGATTGTATTTCAATAAAACACCCCATAAAGAATAAGCAATCGCGGAAAGCAATGCCAAATACAAAAGAACACCTACCGCCTTCCAGGTTGTTACCGCAATAATTCCTCCAAACAGCAAACCGACTGTAATCATGATAAATCCGCCAATCACAAATTGATATCCGCTGATAATCACAGGATCTTCTCGGTCGGAATACCGTTTCATCAATGCACCTGAAATACCGTAGGCAAAATTAGACAGCAAAACAAATCCGTCGCCCAACAGATTCAAATTCAGGCTCAATCCGTTTAAATGAATCAATACAATTCCTGCAAAGCCTACAAGACAGGCAAATATTTTTTTCGCAGTCAGTTTTTCTTGGCGAAAAATCAATGTTGCACAAAGGATAGAAAAAAAGGTATTGGAACCGCTGATAACCGTTGCCTTTACCCCAACCGTATTGGCAACTCCAATATAAAACAAAAAATATTGAATCATTGTCTGAAAACAGGCAACCTTCATTACCGCATCCCAATTTCCCTTTTTGGGAACCAACCATTTTCTTCTTGCAATACTGTAAATCAAAACTGTAACAATTCCGGCAATAAAAAAACGAATCCCGGCAAACAAAATAGTGGATGGGATGGTTCGCTCCGGCAAAATCAACTCATAACCGATTTTAATAAAAGGAGTGGCACTTCCCCAAAGTGCACAACAAAACATTGCTGTCAATGCAACAAAAAAGGGATTTGTCAACAACTTATTTTTTCCTTGCTCCATTTTTCCTTTGTCACCTCTCCATTCAGTACAAACCTGTATGTTTCTTTTTTTCGGTAAATTGTCCCAACAAAAAACCTGCAATCAACATTATATCTGAATTGCAGGCTTATGTCAACATAAAAATTCAAAAAAATTCTTTTAAACAAGGACTTTCCAATTCTGTAATTTGCTCCAAAAAAATCTCTTCTCCGCTCTGAAGCACCAACTTTTTTTCATATTCAGAAATCTTTTTCAAATACCCTTCCAGAGTTTGATATTTTCCTCCCTCTTTTTTCTCATCAGGTAAAAATCTGGTCACTTTTATCATAGGATGCTCTTTTTGGTGTTCTTTTAAGAATACCAATTTTCGATTCAACAATTCCTGCTCATACTCATCATTTTCCAAAAAAGAATCGGTTAATCTTCCTGTTTCCCGAATAGCAGCTTCATGACCTGTCAAAGCAGAAAAAGGGGCAAACTGCGCCGCGCGATCCGAAATTGACATTCGCTTTCTTGTTTTTGATTGATGATGGGGCAAATGAATCATATCCTGATAATCCATAATCTTCTCCTATGCTTTGTGTCCGCCAATCTGACTGTTTCGTTCCATTGCAGTTGCACCCTCTTGCAAATTAGTTCCCTTCAGAATGGCATTTTTCCCAAATTTCTTTTTTAATTCTATCGTAGTCTCCTGAATTTTTCGTTCTTTTTGCAAGGCATGCTTTTTTAGTAATTTCTCCGTTTCTTTTTGTTCATAATCGGTAAAAAAATCCAGTTGTTCTGTAGATACTGTTCCTTTCAGTTCTTCGGGAACCACCCGATTTGCCGATAAATTAATTCGTCTGACCAAAAGTTTCGGATCTACGATAGTATCAAACAAATCCATAACCGCTTTTGTAATTATCATGGTAGATGATGTTTTTTCTTCGAGGTTTACAGTGCCGTGAGCATGCTTCGGAATTTTTCTCCCATACCTGTCAATTGTAATCTCACCTTGATAAACATCCTTGGTTTTTTTCTGTTTCAAATTATCGATATCATACCCTACCGTCAAAACCATCTGATCGGTAATCAACCTTTTTTCCACCAGATCCAATACCAAAAGCTCCGTCATTTCTCTGGCAACCAGCTTCGCCTTTTCAAAAGAATAAGGGCAATGAAGCACTTGACCCGTTCCAAGACTTTTGTTTTCCGGCTGATATGCTTTCACGTCAGAAATGGTACAAGGTTCCCATCCCCAAGCATGATCAATCAATAATTCTGCATTCACTCCAAACAAACGGTAAAGCTTATTTTCTCCATATTCCGTTAAAGAGGTTCTCGCCACATCTCCCATAGTATAAATTCGATTGGCTTCCAGTTTTTTTGCAATCCCGGGACCTACCCGCCAAAAATCCGTTAACGGTCTATGCGACCAGAGAAGTTGCCGGTAAGACTGCTCGTCAAGCTCTGCAATTCTAACTCCGTCTTTGTCCTGCGGCATCTTCTTTGCCACAATATCCATTGCAATTTTAGCAAGATACATATTGGTTCCGATACCGGCTGTTGCCGTAATCCCTGTGGCACTCAAGACATCACGGATAATAGTCATAGCAAGACCATGTGGTGTGGTTTTATATGTGTTCAGATAATTTGTAATATCCATAAACACTTCATCAATGGAATATACATGAATGTCTTCCGGTGCAATATACTGTAAATAAATCTGATAAATTTTTGTACTCCATTCGATATAATGAGCCATACGAGGCGGAGCAATATGATAAGAAGCTTTTAAATCCGGATTGTTTTTCAGCTCATTAAAATCTGCAGATTCTCCTGTAAATTCTTTTCCATTCAATGCTTTTT
>JAZQHN010000080.1:0-5634 GCA_045540615.1 Clostridia bacterium | reverse complement strand
CTCACAATCCCTTCTCTATGCCTCAGGGTGGAATGGATGCATTGCTGAACAAAGATCCCTTGGAAATCTTTGCATATCAGTATGATATTGTTTGCAATGGTGTTGAGCTTTCTTCCGGTGCAGTTCGTAACCATAATCCGGAAATCATGAGAAAAGCATTTGAAATTGCAGGCTACGGAGAAGAAGATCTGAAAGCGAAATTTGGTGCTTTGTATAATGCATTTGCTTTTGGTGCGCCTCCTCATGCAGGTATGGCTCCCGGTGTTGACAGAATGATTATGTTAATTGCAGGAGAAGAAACCATCCGTGACGTAATTGCTTTCCCTCTGAACGGAAATGCCCAGGATTTGATGATGGGTGCTCCGGGCGAGGTAACCGAACAGCAATTGCGTGAAGTTCATATTAAAGTAAGAGATTAATTTCAAAATAAAAAAGCGAAAGGAGTTTACTATTATGGATAGAGAAGTACTCAGAAGACTCGAAATGCTAAATCAACTCAGTCTTACCGAAGAGCAGAAAGAGGATGTGATTTCCTTTTTTGCCAAAAGAGATGAGGAATGGGAAGCATTAAATCAACTTGATACAGAGCACGTAGAGCGAATGGTTCATGTAATGCCTATTATGACAGTTGTGCGGGAAGATGTTGTTTCTCAACCATTTACACGGGAAGAACTCCAACAAGGTGCTCCTGAAACGGATGAAGGCTACTGGTGTGTTCCACGTGTAGTTGAATAAGATTGACAGGAGGTTAAATATAATGGATATAGAAAAAACAATAGTTGTAGATGAAATGCTGTTGACAAAGGATTGTCCTACTACTGCAGGTTCCAAAATGTTGGAAGGCTATCAAAGCTTGTTAGAGGCAGAAGTTCTGACTCGTTTGAACGCAGCAGGATTTTGTATAGGCGAAAAAGCAAAAGTGGGAGAGTTTTCTATTGATTTGGCAGGTGAAACTGCTTTTGACGGTGCAATTGTTGAAAACGGAAAACTGATGAACCATGCTGCAAAGCTTTTGAAAGAAAAAAAAGGAATTGCAGCGGTTGGTATGGATGTGAATGGTTCTATTCGCCGAGGAGCAGCTCAAAATGAACTGATTTCCTTGAAACCTACCTATGGAACGGTTTCCCGTTTTGGAACAATCCCCGTTGTATGCTCAGGAGAAACAGTGAGTGTAACAGCAGAGCAGGTTGAAATCATTCGTGAAATTTTAGATGTGATTTCAGGCCATGATGACAAAGACGGCACCAGCCTTTCTGAGGAGCAATGTGCTTGTCTGAAAAAGGACTTTGAAGGAAAAACGGTTGCCCGTGTTGCGTTGCCAAAATCTATGAAGCAGGGAATTGATAACGAGGTTTCCGAAAAGTTGGGTAGTTTTAGTACCTTCCTTTCTGAAAAGGGAATAGAAGTTTGTGAAATAGAGGACGAAGTGATTTGTTTGTCACGCATTGCATGGAATATTTTGATGTGTGCGGAGCTTTGTAATAATGTATCCCGTTATGACGGAGTAAAATACGGTTATCGTTCTCAAAACTTTACTAATATTGATGAATTATATACCAATAGCCGTACAGAAGCCTTTGGAGATGTGCTGAAAACTGCGATTTTATTTGGTTCAGAAACATTGTCTACTGATAATTACATGAAAGTCTATGACAAGGCACTTCGAACCAGACGTGTTATTTCAGAAGCCTTTGAAGTATTATTTAAGGAATATGATGCAGTGTTAATGCCGGCTTGCTCCAAAATGGAATATACAGCGGAACAGGTGAAGGAAAATAAATATCTGGCATTTGAAGAAAATTTCTATACTGCACCCGCGTCAATCACCGGTCTCCCTACAGTAACAGTAGGGGGCGTTCAGTTGGTGGGAGCTGCATTTTCCGAAGCTTCTTTACTGAAACTTGCTCAATTGTTTGAAAAGGAGGGCAAATAAAGATGAACTATGAAACTGTCATCGGACTTGAGGTCCATGTGGAGCTTGCCACACAGTCCAAGATTTTTTGCTCCTGTTCTGCCCATTCTTACGGTGCAGAACCAAACGAACATGTTTGCCCTGCATGTTCAGGTATGCCCGGAATGCTTCCGGTTGTCAATAAAAGGGTTGTAGATTATGGTATGAAGGCTGGTATGATGTTGAATTGTCATATCAACCGTACTACTACTTTTGATAAAAAAAGCTATTATTATCCCGATCTTCCTGCTGCTTATCAGACCACTCAATGGTTTGCACCTGTAGCAGTAGACGGTTTAGTGGAAATCGAAACCTCCAAGGGAAAGAAGAATGTCCGTATTAAGCAGATTCATATGGAGGAGGATGCAGGAAAACTGGTTCATGATATTCGGGAAGATACTACTCACGTGGACTTTAACCGTACCAGTGTTCCTCTGATTGAAATTGTCAGTCAACCCGATCTTTCAAGTGCAGAAGAGGTAGAGGCTTATCTCGAACGGTTAAAGAGCTTGCTTCGTTTTGCTAAGGTTGCAGAATGTGAAATGGCACATGGCACCATGCGTTGTGATGTAAACCTGTCTGTTCGTCCTGAAGGAAGCGATAAATTAGGAGTTCGTACCGAAATGAAGAATATGAACTCCATTGAGGCAATCAAGCGTGCGATTGAATATGAAACAGCAAGACATATTGATGCCATTGAAACGGGCTCTGAGGAGTTGGTTCAGGAAACCAGACGTTGGGATGATATTAAGGGTAAGAGCTATGCTATGAGAACTAAAGAAACAGCGGGGGATTACCGTTATTTTCCTGACCCTAACGTAATGCCTGTAGTGATTGACGACCAGTGGTATGATTCCATTCAAGCATCTTTACCTGAATTTCCTGAGGTAAAACGGACTCGATATATTGAAGAATGCGGTTTGAATGATTATGATGCAGAACGTTTGACTCAGAGTATTGCTCTTTGTGAATGTTTTGAAACAGCTTTTTCTGTATGTAATAGTGCAAAAGATGCGGCAAACTGGGTGATTTCTGATGTAATGAGAATATTAAATGTGAAGCAGATGACCTACGATATGCTGTCCATCAATGGGGTTGCCTTAGGGGAACTGATTCTGTTGGTAACAGAAGGTCAGGTCAGCCGTGCAAACGGAAAAAAGATTTTGGAAGCAATGTTTGATGATACTGCATTGAATCCTTTGGACTACGCAAAAGAACACGATTTTATTATGTCAAACGATACTGATTTGATTGATAAAGTTGTTGCAGAGGTAATTGCTTCCGATCCCAAAGCAGTCAGCGATTACAAGAGCGGAAAAGAAAAGGCAATTATGTCTTTGTGCGGAAAATGTATGAGAGAACTGAAAGGGAACTGTGATCCTCAAGTTTTGAAAACCATTTTGGTGGATGCGGTCAATCAATTAGACTAAAAGAGGTAAGGGCTGTCGTAATTTACGGTGGCCCTTTTTCAAAAGAAAAAGGAGAAATCAATATGAAAAAAATATTGACAGTTTTTACGGGAGGGACCATTTGTTCTGCTCCTGACGGAGAAAAACGAAAATTAAGTCCTCTCCTGGCAAAACGGGTGTTGTTGACTCGGTTCTCAGAAGGTGATTCTCTTTATGCAAAGAAAAGCGATCAATTGTTTGAAGATTCTCAATTTTCAGAGCAAACACTCAGTGAAAATATGACACTCGAAAAGTGGGAACGGATCATTTTGCATTTGAATCAGTTTTCTTTTGAAGATTATCAAGGTATAATTGTGCTTCACGGTACCGATACTCTTGGATTTACCGCTTCATTGTTTTCTTTTTTATTTTCTTCTTGCTCAGTGCCCGTGATGTTGGTATCAGGAAATCGTCCTCCTATGGATGAAAGGAGCAATGCAAACGTCAATTTCCAAACTGCTGTAGAATTGATTCTGGAGGGGATTGCACCTAATGTTTATGTTCCTTATCGTAATGGTGACGGTGAAGTGAGATTGTATTTGGGAAGCTGTTTGATGCAGTGTGAAAATAATTCTGAAGATTTCAGAAGTGCTTCTGAGCATGGAGTTTTTTTAACAAAGGATAAAAAAACAATGTTTCAACGATGTAAAGAGCTTTCGCAAAAGCGATGTGCTTTTCCTTTTAAATCTCAATTTTCTTCTAAGGTGAATGGTCTGTTGCTTCGCCCATATCCCGGTCTTGATTACAGTAAAATCAATTTAGATTCTGTAGATGCTGTGGTTCATGGTACCTATCATTCCGGAACGGTTTGTACAGAGCGCAATTACCAAGAGGAAGACTATTCTTCTTATTCTGTTTTATATTTGGCAAAAGAATGTGAAAAACGAGGAATTCCCTTATTTGTTGCACCTTGCCGTCTGTCTTCGGAACAGTATTCTTCTGTCTTTGATTTTGTGCGAAACAGCACCAGTTCGGTTCCTCTTGATATGACAATTGAGTCGGCATACGGTAAATTGTTAGTTGGCCTGACTGCAGGTTTGCAAGGAAATGCTTTGGTTACGTTTATGAAAAGAGAGACTAATTCTGAAAATTTTGATTGATTCTTGACATTTGTCAGATATTACATTATAATGATATTATAATAATATTGTTAGGATGTGTGGTTATGAAAAAAATTTGTATCTTATTAACGGTTTTGCTGATAATTACGCTTACAGGTTGTGCCGAAACTAATTCGGAAGCAAATATCTATGTAGACAAAACCATTGAGGCAATCGAAATGAGTGAATTTGAAGTTGCATTGAAATATGCAAAAACCGCTGTGCAAAAAGGAAATGAAAATCCTGAATTTGAGAAAATTTTGTCTTTGCTGGAGCAGTATAATGATGTGGTGAATTGGGTGAACAAAGGCAGAGTGATGAAGGCAGAGGAAATCTATGATGAAATAACAGGTTATGAAGATACTGTATTAGAATCTGCAATCGACCAGCTGGAAGAACTCATTGATGATGAAGAAGATCAAATTAAGGAAGAGATTAAAACCTTGCAGAAATCTGTGGAAGAAGAGCGATTTTATACTGCAGAGAAAGAAGCGGATGAATTGCTGTTAAAGGATTTAACAGAAGCTCAGAAAGATAAGGTTCTTGATCTTTGGTTGGAAGCAGTAACGGGACAAAAGAAAACATCTCCATCTCCTACCAAGACGCCGACTCCGGCTCCGACGGTAACTCCCGCAGGGGCGGAAATTAATATTACCCCGGAGCAAGCGGAACAATTTGCCCGTAATGCATTGCAGCTTTCGGCAAATGCAGTTGTTACGGTCACCCTTCAAGGTGAGTATTATCTGGTCAATGCAACAACGGATTACGGTGATTATCAAGATGAAGTAGGTTGTAAAGTACACGTTGGAGACGGCACAATTTATGATGTAGCAGGATAACGAAAGAAAGGGGCTATCTCACTAAGAAATGAGGTAGCTCCGAAATTTTTTGGTATAATTTTAATTAAATGTAAGGTACAAAAATTGCATTAGAAGCTTTGCAAGAATTAATAATATAAAAGTAATACAAAAGTCGTGTTGCAAAATAAGGTTGCGGCTTACAAAAACGATAACATATAGACCTTTTTCTATTTGAGGAGGCTTCTATGGATATAATCAAAACAACTTGGACTTATTTCAAAATTAAATCCTGAGTATGAAATAGCTAAATGAATTATTAAATGGGGAGAAAATCA
>JAZQHN010000079.1:0-7493 GCA_045540615.1 Clostridia bacterium | reverse complement strand
TAAAAAAGACCATTTGCTTTATTTGGATACAAAGGATGATTCTTACGAATTGATTCCCAAAAATCCTCAGATGAAGCCTTTTGAATTTGCTATCTTTTTCAGCGGCATGGAACGGAGTCTTGCAGGTTCTGCCTTTAATATGCGCGTTGATGAGCTGAAAGCAGCTTCTTATGCATTAAAAGCATTTGCGGGAATGGAATACGGAAAATTTGAGGACAGTAGATTACGTGATGTACCTCGTGAGGTATTTGAACAGTACAAAGAGAAATTACCTGAAAATTGGAGAAAACGCGCCACTCATTTTTATACCGAATTTGAACGGGTAAAACTGGGTGCTGAAGCATGGAGACGAGGAGACATAGAAACATTAGGAAAGCTTTCTTCTCAAAGCGGTTACAGTAGTATTTATGACTATGAAACAGGTTCTCCTGAGCTTAAAACCATTTATGAAATTATGTTGGAGACAGACGGAATTTACGGAGGACGTTTCAGCGGGGCAGGCTTTAAGGGGTGCTGTATGGCGTTGATCGACCCTGCCTTTAAAGAAATTATTACAAAAAATGTTACCCAACGTTATTTAGAGCATTTCCCACAGTATAAAGGGAAATTTTCTGTTCATTTTTGTCAATCGGCAGATGGCTGCCAAATATGAAGGAGGACAAGAAAATCATGTTAAAAATTCAATGGTTTGAAGGAAATTATTCCTTGAAAGAAGAATTGACAGGAGAAACGGAAGCGGTATTAAACAGCGAAGGGTTTTTACCCGGAGATTTTTTGATTTTTTATAGTGATTTACCCTATGCGTGGATTCAGCTGGCGGATGAAATTCCTGCAAGCTTGGTATACTTTCTTCACAAAGAACATCGGTTCGTCCTTCCTTTGGATTATCAGACAAGAAAGGGCTTTGCTCCCGGATTGTTTGAACGGAAGCAGAAAATCAAAATCTGGGCACCGACCTCAGAAGAAGTGGGTGCATATTATAATCTTGCACTCAATCCTTGTGACCAGCATTTGCCTTGGGAGATGACCAATCCCGCCGGTGCTAAATACGGAAATCCCATTCATTCTATGGCGGTGGAGGTGGATGCCATTTCTGCCTATCCTCATGCTTTTGCGAACCGTGTAACAAGAAATGAAGGGGAATTTTTTGCAAGAAATGCCATTGACGGCATGAGTGTTCCGGGAGGACACGGTCCCTATCCCTATCAGTCCTGGGGCGGTGCGGTACATAATGATTTGTCTTATGTGGTGTATTTCGGAAGAGAAGTTACGGTAGATAAAGTGGTTCTTCATCTTCGTTCTGATTATAAGGTTGACAGCGAAGGAAAAGAACACGATACCTATTGGCATACTGCCTTGATTGCATTTTCAGACGGCAGTGAAATGGAAGTTCAATTAAAAAAAGCGGAATTGGGACAGGAAATCACATTCCCTGAAAAAAAGGTTTCCTGGGTCATGCTAAAACGTCTTGACCCCTTCCAAAATCCCAACAGCCAGATGTTTGCGGCTCTCAACCAAATGGAGGTATGGGGAAGAAATGAAACGGTTTGAGCAACAACTGGAATTTTTAAAGGTGATTGACGGGATGAAACAGGTTCTCCGTCAGACCATGTTGGTTGATTCTTCCAGACAGGAAAATGACGCGGAGCATTCCTGGCATTTTGCAGTTGCCGCCATGGTTTTGTCCGAATACGCATCGGAAGAAATTGATTTGTTCCGTGTTTTGAAAATGGCATTGGTTCACGATTTGGTAGAGGTGTATGCAGGGGATACCTTTGCTTATGATGAAAAGGGAAATCAAGACAAAGATGTAAGAGAACAAGCGGCGGCAGATCGGATTTTCGGTTTGCTTCCGGAGGATCAGGGTCAGGAGCTTAGAAGCTTGTGGGAAGAATTTGATGCTATGGAAACAAAAGATGCTCTTTATGCGGCATGCATCGATCGAATTCAGCCCTTTATCAATAATTATTTTACCCAAGGTCATACCTGGAGAAAAGGAAGGGTAAGACCGGAACAGGTGTATCAAAGAATGGAGCCTGTGAGACGGGGAATCCCGGAGCTTTGGAGCTTTGTGGAATATGTGATTGAGGATGGAATAAAAAAAGGTTATTTTGCCGGAATAAATTCTGACGGAAAATTATGAAAACAGATTGACAAAATGAGAAAAATGGTGTATATTTAAATTAGTTATTTTTTTGAAAGAGAGGATTTACTATGGAATTCAAAGGAAGTAAAACAGAAAAAAATCTGATGGAAGCGTTTGCCGGAGAAAGTCAGGCACGGAATAAGTACAGCTATTATGCATCCAAGGCAAAGAAAGACGGGTATGTTCAGATTGCAGCCATTTTTGAAGAAACTGCTGCAAACGAAAAGGAGCATGCTAAGCTTTGGTTCAAATACTTACATGGTGGTTCCATTCCCGATACTGCTGAAAATTTGCTTGATGCGGCAGAAGGGGAAAATTATGAATGGACAGATATGTATGACCGTATGGCAAAAGAAGCGGAAGAAGAAGGATTTTTAGAAATTGCCGCTAAGTTTGCAGCTGTTGCTAAAATTGAAAAGGAACACGAAGAACGTTACCGTAAATTACTTGCTAATGTAAAAGATGGTTTGGTGTTCTCCAGAGATCAAGAAATGATTTGGCAGTGTTCAAACTGCGGTCATATCGTTATTGGTAAAGCCGCACCTGAGGTTTGCCCTGTTTGTGTTCATCCTCAAAGCTATTTCCAGATTAAAGCTGAAAATTATTAATTCTGGTTGACAAACGAAATCATTTGTGATATACTAATATTGTTCTGATACAGAGAAATGGAGACGTATTGAACAAGCATAGTCTTGTTTGGTGCGTCTTTTTTTGTTGAAAAAGAAAGGATATGAATAGAAAATGTATGATGTGGCGATCATCGGAGCCGGTGTGGTTGGCGGTATGATAGCACGAAGCTTATCCCGTTACCAATTGAATATTTGTATACTGGAAAAGGAAAATGACGTGGCAATGGGGGCTTCCTGTGCAAATTCAGGAATTGTTCATGCGGGATTTGATGCAAAACCGGGAACACTGAAAGCCAGACTGAATGTAAAAGGCTCGGAAATGATGGAACAAACTGCAAAGGAATTGGGGGTTCCGTATCAAAAAAACGGTTCTCTGGTGGTGGCATTTTCCGAGAAGGAGAAGGAACAGTTACTCCCTCTTTTGGAAAGAGGAATCCAAAACGGGGTACAGCAATTAAAATTGATTGAAAAAGAGGAATTGCGTCAGCTTGAGCCGAATATAGGTGAGGATGCAATCGGTGCATTATATGCTCCTACAGGTGGAATTGTCTCTCCTTACGAACTGACCCTGGCGGCAATCGGAAATGCTATGGATAATGGTGCAGAGCTGATGCGGAATTTTGAGGTAACAAGGATTGATTTTGTTCAGGGTAGATATCATATTTTTTCTGAAACTGAGAATGTTGAGGCAAGATTTTTAATTAATGCGGCTGGACTTTATGCAGATGAGATCGGAGCAATGCTTGGAATTTCCTCTTTTCAGATTCATCCCAGAAAGGGAGAATACATATTGTTAGACCGAGAATGCGGAACTCATGTGAAACATACGATTTTCGGTGTCCCCGGTCCTATGGGAAAGGGAATTTTGGTTACACCTACTGCAGAAGGAAATCTTTTGCTTGGTCCCACATCGGAAGATGGATGGGATAAAGAGGATCATACTACGACGTATTTTGGCATTGAAAAAATCGAAGAGGAAGCAAAGAGACGGATAAAAGGTCTTGCCCTGAATAAACGAATTACCTCCTTTTGCGGATTAAGAGCTGTCGGGAGTACAGGAGATTTTATCATCACTTCACCAAACCCTCAGTTGATTCATGTGGCTGGGATTGAATCTCCGGGACTGACAGCATCACCTGCAATTGGAGAATATGTGATAACTCTTTTGGAAGAACAGGGTTTGTCACTGGTTTTAAAGGAGCATTATTGTCCTGAAAGACCCGCCATGAATGAATTTCGAAATGCATCCATTGAGAAGAAAAATAAAAAAATAAAAAAGGATCCCTCTTTCGGAAGAATTGTGTGCCGTTGCGAAGGGGTAACGGAAGGCGAAATTCTGGAAGCAATCCGTAACAACCCGGGTGCCCGTGATTTGGACGGAGTCAAACGAAGAACCAGAGCACAAATGGGAAGATGTCAGGGAGGATTTTGCATGCCGACGATTTTGGAACTATTATCCCGTGAATTGGGAATTGAAATAGATCAAGTGACAAAATTCGGCAAAAATTCTCAAATCGTAAGGGGGAAAACAAAGTGACAGATTTAGTGATTATCGGCGGAGGACCTGCAGGAATGAGTGCGGCTGTTGCAGCCTACGAGAGCGGAATCAGAGATATTGTAATTTTAGAACGGGACGACCATTTGGGAGGCGTGCTCAGGCAATGTATTCACAACGGATTTGGACTTCACCGCTTCAAAGAGGAGCTGACCGGACCGGAATATGCATGGAATTATGAAAAAAAGGTGAAGGAATACAATATCCCTGTCATGCTTGGAACTATGGTACTGGAGGTTGCAAAAAATCGGATTGTTACAGCCACCAATCAAACAAACGGTGTTTTTCAGATTAAGGCAAAAGCAATTATTTTAGCTATGGGATGCAGGGAACGTCCCAAAGGTGCTCTTCCTGTTTGCGGCAGCAGGCCTGCGGGGATTTACAGTGCGGGAACAGCACAGAAGCTTGTAAACTGCAAAGGATTATTGCCCGGGAAAAAGGTTGTGATTTTAGGCTCAGGCGATATTGGTCTGATTATGGCAAGAAGAATGACTCTTGAGGGAGCAGAGGTAAAAGCGGTTTGCGAATTGATGCCCTATTCGGGAGGGCTTGCAAGAAATATCGAGCAATGCTTAAATGATTTTGATATTCCTTTAAAATTAAGCCATACAGTTGTTGAAATCCGCGGAAAAGAACGGGTAGAGGCGGTTGCTGTTGCCGAAGTGGATCAAAACAGAAAACCCATATTAGAAACGATAGAATGGATTGAATGTGATACCTTGCTGTTGTCAGTAGGGCTGATTCCTGAGAATGAGCTTACCAAAGGTGCAGAGATTCCGTTGGATTTTGCTACAAACGGAGCAATCGTCAATCAAGACAGACAAACAGAGCAAGAGGGGATTTTTGCATGCGGAAATGTGCTTCATGTTCATGACTTGGTTGATTATGTTTCGGAAGAAGCGGAAATTGCCGGAAAAAGTGCGGCAAGCTTCATCAAAAACAAATGTGAGAGTACCTGTCATATCAGTCTTCGTACTGACGGGAAAATTCGTTATACTGTTCCTCAAAGAATTACAAGAAGGGAAACGGCAACCCTTTATTTTCGTGTTTCTGATGTATTTATGAATGCAAAAATCGGGATTTACCGAAATGGAACTCCTCTTTTCTTTTTCCGTAAAAAGAAGCTGGTTCCCGGAGAAATGGAAAAAATAACATTGAAAAAGGAATGGTTGACCGAGGACGGCGTACTTGAATTGCGATTGGAGGAAGAATAATGAAACGTGAAATGATTTGTATTATTTGCCCTATGGGATGTGAATTGACAGTTTGTATGGATACTATGGAGGTTTCCGGGAATGGGTGTCCTCGGGGAGAACATTATGCCAAATCGGAGTGTATCAATCCTGTCAGAACTCTGACAACTACCGTAAAAACCAAAAACGGAGAACTGGTTTCGGTAAAAACAGATCGTCCTATTCCAAAAGAGAAACAAGCGGAATGTATGAGGAGACTGAATCAGATTGTTGCTCCCGAACAAGTGGAAATCGGAACGGTGATTATGGAAAACCTGTTTGGTTGCAATGTAATCGCAACCTCAAATAAGGAGTGAAGAGAAATGGTAATTGCAGCAGTAAAAAATAAAGAGGATATTGAGTTTGCTTTAGATTGTAAGACTACTCTGATTTTGCATATGACACCCAATATTCATACGTTAAAAGAAGAGATTGATATGATTCATCGTGCAGGCAAAAAGGTGCTGCTTCATTTTGATTTATCAGAAGGCATCGGAAAGGACAAAAGCGGACTTTTGTTTGTAAAAAATCTGGGAGCGGACGGAATCATCAGCACCCGTTCCAATTTGATTAAATCAGCAAAAGAAATCGGACTTCTGACCATTCAGCGGTTTTTTATTGTGGATTCTCATTCTGTTGAAACAACTGTAGAATCATTGAAAGCGTCAAAGGCGGATATGATTGAAATGATGCCCGGAATCATTCCCAAAATGATTGAACGGATAAAAGAACGGGTAAATGTTCCTATTATTGCAGGAGGCTTGATTGAAACAAAAGAGGAAATGAATCAGGCATTAAACAGCGGAGCAACTGCAATTTCAACAGGAAAAAAGGATTTATGGAAGTAGGAAAACGGGATGAATTTAAAAGAGAAAAAGGTATTCTTGCTGGATATGGACGGAACTTTGTATTTGGGGAATCAATTGATTGACGGTACGTTGGATTTTTTAAAGTATTTGAAGGAAACAGGTCGTCGGGCTGTTTATTTTACAAACAATTCTTCAAAGAGTGGGGAAAAGTATGTGGAAAAATTAGCATCGTTAGGAATTGAAGCTACTGTTGATGATTTTATCACCTCGGTCAATGCAACGGAGGTTTATCTGAAGAAAAAGAACTATCATCGCATTTATGTAATGGGCACAAATTCCTTAATTAAGCAATTAGAGAAAGCAAATCTTCCTGTAACAGACCGATTGTCTGACGATATTGATTGCCTGTGCATCGGATTTGATACGGAGCTGACCTTTTCTAAGCTTGAACAAGCCAGTATCCTTTTGACCCGTGAAATTGATTATATTGCTACCAATCCTGACATGACCTGTCCTACAGAATACGGATATGTTCCCGATTGCGGTTCCTTTGCACAGATATTATGCAATGCAACGGGAAAAATGCCGAAGATAATCGGGAAACCGGAACCCTTAATGGCAGAGCTTGCTTTGAAAAAAACAGGCTGTAAAAAAGAGGAGATGGCGGTTGTGGGAGACCGATTGTTCAGCGATATTGCCTGCGGTGTCAATGGGGGAATTGATACGATATTTGTGCTGAGCGGAGAATGTACCCGTGAGGATATCCAAAGGTATGGGGTAACCCCTACTTACATTTTTGATAGCGTTAAAGAACTTTATCAGGAGCTTGCAGAATAAGAAAAGGAGCTACAGTGAATTTTGCTGCAGCTCCTTTTTCATCCTTACTTTATTTCAATTCCTTTTACATTAGAAAAACATGGAATTTCGTCATGCTGGATTTCTTTGCAAAGAAGGGTTCCTTTACCGTGACCGCCAAATACCGAATCCATGGAACCTGCACATCTCATGTGTTCAAATCGAACATTTTCTGTTTCCATACCATTGAAGTAGACACAGGAAAAACCGTCTGATTTTGTCTGATTCCAGTCAATATAAATATGCTCGTCAGAGGGGAGAGGCTTA
>JAZQHN010000078.1:0-3065 GCA_045540615.1 Clostridia bacterium | reverse complement strand
TCCAATAAGAACCGAACTGTTCCTTCCCGATATATTCCTCTACCTCTTTTCGGGAACGCATATTATTGGGATAAGTATCTATATTTTCAAAATACACATGATATTGATAAGGAAGAAGAAGTTGTCCTATTTTTTCTCTTAATGTCATATCGTTTAAATTTGGCTTTTTCATCAAATGATACCACCTTTCGAAATAGAATCTTTCATTACAGAATCAAAGGGTCGGGATTAAGCTTTACGGGAGATACTCCACTTATTTCAATCTCGCCGAAAATACCTTCCGCAAACGCATCCATCAATTCCGGTGCAACCCCGTAAGTGTTAATAAAGGTTTCTGCATTCCCCATAATATCATAATGAATATAAGGATATCCCATAGATACACCAATGGACTTTTCCTGTCCTCTTGAAAACGCATGTAAATAAGTCGCACATTCCTCTCCATACAAGCCCATATGACCTTTCGGTCTGTGAGGTGCCACAAAAACTGCATACAGAATCAAATCGCTGGTTTCATCAATTCTCTTCATCTCTGCATCGCTGCTGATTCTTCTCTGCAAATGAACCTTCATTCCGCGTTTTTCCAAATTTTTCTTTAGATGCTCCAACTGTTCAAAGAAGAGATCCACATGAGTTGAACAAACAATGGTCACATTCTTTATCTTCTTTTGGTCAAGAGGCAATAAGTTTTGGTCATCTCTGACCAAGGTAATAGCTCTCTTTGCAATCTCCTGGTTGATTATTTGAGTTTGTGCCACAACCTCTTTTGCGGTATAAGGAGGATTCCAATAGTCCTCATCAAACAAGCCGATTTTTTCCTTCATATCCAATATCCTGGTGCATGCATCATCAATTCTGGATTCTGAGATTTTCCCTTCCTTGACAGCCTGTTCAATAATATCTCCTGCCCCCGGATAGGTGCCAAGAAGAACATCGTTTCCGGCATTGACCAAATCAATCAATAATTCTTCATAAGTGTCGTAACAACCAGTCAGGCCTGCCATTACAATACCATCAGTAATGACCACCCCTTTAAAGCCCAATTCTCCTTTTAAAAGGTCTGTCACAATCTTTTTAGAAACAGTTGCAGGACGGTATTTCCCCTTTAATTTGGAGTCATCATATGCAGGGAATCCTTGATGACCTACCATAACAGAATAAACACCGCCATCTATAATCCCTTTGAATATTTTCCCCTGCTCACTCCACCATTCTTCCATATCCGAAGAAAGAATTGCAGGAGAAAAATGTGCATCTCTGTAATCGTGTCTATCCTGCCCCGGAAAATGCTTTGCTGTTCCCACAATTCCCTGAGACTGCATTCCGCGGATGTGAGCATTGGCAAATCGAATCATTTTGTCAGCATCATCGGGAGAATAAGTACGCATGGAACATACATTGTAGCGATTAGCAATGTCCACACAAGGTGCCCATCTCCAGTTTGCTCCTGCACAACGAAGCTCTTTTGCAATACAAACACCTAACTCGTAGACCAATTCTTCCGAGTCTGCTGCACCGATTGCAAGATTAGGACAAACGGTAGATAAATCAGAAAAAATATGCCCTGCACCGTCATGCTCTGCATCCAGCGCCATGAAGCTCGGAATTTTCCCGTAATCACTTTGACGTTTGAGAAACTCTCTATATACTTCTGCCTCCAGTTTGCTTTCCTTTTTGTCTGTTAAATTAGGATTTTCCAGCTTGTGAATCGCAGTCTGTTCCATCCAATAGGACCCAAATTGCTCTTTTCCGATATATTCCTTTACCTCTTTTCGGGAACGCATATTGTTGGGAAAGGTATCCACATTTTCAAAATACACATGATATTGATAGGGAAGCAAACACTGCCCTATTTTTTCCCGCAAGGTCAATTCCTGCAAGCTTGGTTTTTTCAACCTCATTACCACCTTTCTGATTTCCTGGCTTTATTATATCATCTGCATTTATAAATCGCAATCATAACATTTTCCTGATTTGTACTTTTTTCCCAAACAAAAAAGCCCCCTTAAGGGCTTATTAAAAATCTTTATTTCAAATAATTTGTGGGCGGAACACCAAACTGCTTTTTAAACACTCTGTCAAAATAGGCAATGGACTCATATCCGGTTTTTTCCGCAATCGAAGAAACAGATTCCTTCCCCTCCTCCAGCAAATCAACTGCTCGTTGCATTCTGAGATTGGTTACATATGCCGAAGGAGTCATACCGTAACGCTGATGAAATACATGATAAAATTGATTTTTATTCATCTCGCACATGTGAGGAAGCTCGTTCAAAACCATTTCTTTATCATCATAATATTCATAAAGATATTTCATGGCAGGCTCTAATTTCCGATCCAAATCAATCAGTCTCTCTTGGTTGTCCATCATCATCTGAAGCTCTTGAACAATTTGAAAAAACAAAGAGGTTGACTCAAAAAAATAATAATCATTTTTATTAGCACACCACTTTATGATCCGATGAAATAAATCCTCAAGCTTTCGGTTATGTTTTGCATCTAATACAACCGATTTGGAAACAAAAGGATTTTTCGTAATAAATCCTACATCAATAATTTTCGTTTTTCTCAGCGTTCTGACTTTAATTTTTTCTTTACTCTGCCCGGTTGGAGGTGTTATTCTGACCGTTCCCGGAAGAATAGAATATATCGTTCCATCAAGACTGATTTCTTCTTCTCCGGAAAGACAATAAAGAACTTCCAAGCAATCCGGAATATGTGAATTATCACAATCTGTCCACCCTTTTTCTTCCACAATACAAATTCCGGCAGAATATATAAAACCCTGATATTTGATTCTGTCTTCATAATTCATGATGTATCACACCCTGTTACAAACCGATAACGATTTTATCATTCAAATTTATTATACTGCATCCGGTTCTCCTTGTCAATACGGTTTTTTACATCGCGGTATGATTTCTTGTAGGTTTGTCAATGATGTGTTACAAAATTAATTAAAAACTTCGCCATCTTCAAGATAAGCTCTGATGTAATCAATAGGAGCTTTCCAATTAAGAGGGCGCATAGGAAATCTATTGTAGTTATAGTTATGTATTTTTAAT
>JAZQHN010000077.1:0-2376 GCA_045540615.1 Clostridia bacterium | reverse complement strand
ACTTTTTCCTACAAAAACTTGTCGATTTTTGAAAAGGGACAAGTAATAGTGACAACGGAAAAAGAAAACAATAAAAAGGAGAATTGCATTATGAAAAACATTGAATCAATCGATCCTAATGTGAAGGCAAATGCTGTTATCCGAGACGGGATCCGATACCACAATATCAGAACCTCCCCTTTTCGTATTTACGGTTTGTATCAACCGCACGTACAAGGAGTCTTCCGCAGAATCCCCTTGGAAACCGCAAACGAAGTCAGCGAAGGTGTCACCATGATTCACACTGCCCCCAGCGGCGGACGAATTCGTTTTTCCACCGATTCCCAATCTGTCACCTTAAAAGCGATTTTTCGCTCTTCGTGCATCATGTCCATTATGGCACTTACGGGAAGCTGTTTTTTTGATTTGTATGCCGACGGTAAGTTTATCTATTCCTACCACCTTGCTGCATCCCGACCTCAACCAAATGTAGGAACCTTTGATTTTTCGGATGGTTTAGAAGGAACCCTGTCCTTTCCTGATAAAAAAATGAGGGATATTCTGATTCATTTTCCTCTGTATAGCGAGGTGTCTGATGTATGGATTGGTCTGGAAGAGGATGCCCAGCTTGTTGCCGGAAAAGAATATACCCACAGTACCCCTATCGTATTCTACGGTTCCTCTATCACAATGGGCGGCTGTGCTACCAGACCGGGAAATACATATCCGGCTCTCTTGTCCCGTTGGCTGGATTCTGATTTCATCAATTTAGGCTTTGCAGGAAACGCATTGGGAGAATCGAAAATTGCGGAATATATTGCAAATCTCCCCATGAGTCTTTTTGTTTATGATTACGACTTTAATACACCTAATGCAGAGCATCTAGCAAAAACACATGATGCCATGTACCAAATTATTCGTGAAAAAAATCCAAATTTGCCCATTCTGATTTTGAGTCGTCCGGTTCAACATACTCCTGATGATCCACGGTTTGCTGTGATTTATCAAACCTATCAAAAGGCAAAAGCAAATGGTGAGCCCGTCTATTTTATCAGCGGTCAGCAAATAGTGAATCAGATTGATCCTGAAATTTTCACGGTGGATGGTGTTCATCCCACTGACTTTGGTTTTTACTGTATGGCAAAAGAAATTAAAACGGTGATAGAACCATTGCTGTAACCTTATTCGATTTTCTGATTTTTTGAACCTCGGCATTTTTATTTTGAAAAAATACCCCTTCCAAATTACTTGTATTATTATAAATTTCATAAACAAGGAGAAGGGGATGCAACATAAAAACAGGCTGAAACCATAGTGGTGGAATCAGCCTGTTTTTTCATTCATTATATACCTACCGACAAGAATTTGATGCCCGTGCAATTTTTTCTCGCAAGGCTTCGGAACCGCACATGGGCGATAATACCAAATTCCTTTGGTGTTTGAAAAAAGCAAAATTCATTTACAACATAAAGCAATTTTTATATTGATTTTTTCAAATTATTTTTAATTTAAAATTTTCAATAACTTTATTATGGCATTTTGTACTTTATACGATCCGTGCATTTCGGAACAATTCCTTCAACACTCCTGTTACTTATGCCCACCAAAGTTCTGCAGGACTTTCTTCAATGATGACATCTTTCAGAAATTCAATTGCTTTGCACAAGCCTTCTTTGGGAGACATAAGTGCATCTTCATGCTCGATGCTGACCGCACCGTTATAACCAACCTTACGAAGTTCACTGATAATGTCGCACCAAACTGCTCTGTCGTGACCATAACCTACTGTACGGAACAACCATGCACGAGGTTCTAGCTGGTCAAATTTCTTGGTATCCAATACACCGTTTACCGCAGTGTTAGCAGCATCAATTTTAGTATCCTTTGCATGGAAATGATGAATGGCACCCTTCAATGCACGGATACTAAGAACAGGATCCATTCCTTGCCAGAATAAATGGCTGGGGTCAAAGTTTGCACCAATGATATCTCCTACTGCTGCTCTCAATTTCAACAAAGTTTCGGGATTGTATACACAAAAACCGGGATGCATTTCCAAAGCAATTTTGCTTACATTGTGAGCCTTTGCAAATTCAGCAGCTTCCTTCCAGTAAGGAATCAACACTTCATTCCACTGCCAATCTAAAATTTCACCGAAATCTCCCGGCCAAGGACAGGTGACCCAGTTGGGATATTTTGCAGTTTCACAATCTCCGGGGCAGCCAGAGAAGGTAATAACAGTATCAACACCCAGCTTTTCTGCAACCAACACAGAATTTTGAAAATCCTCAATTGCTTTTTTTGCAACCTCTTTGTTGGGATGAACAGGATTGGAATGAGCACTGATTGCAGAAATTTCAAGATGATATTTTTCCAACAATTCTTTGATTTCCTTTA
>JAZQHN010000076.1:0-1628 GCA_045540615.1 Clostridia bacterium | reverse complement strand
AAGCTCGGGGACCTTGCCCTCTGCAATCTTTTGTGCCAAACCTTCTGCAATGGCAGTTTTTCCCACTCCCGGTTCTCCAATGAGGCAAGGATTGTTTTTGGTACGGCGACTCAAAATCTGAATGACTCGCTCGATTTCCTTGTCACGGCCGATGACGGGGTCGAATTTCCCTTCCTTTGCCATTTGGGTTAAATCTCTGCCAAATTCCTCCAAGGTAGGAGTGCTTTTCTGCCCTGTTGATTGGGAAGAGGAGGGAGATGCTTTTGTTTGTTCCCCTTGTACTCCCTGAGCCAACAGGGAAAACAGCTTTTGAAGGTCAACCCCAAGCTCGGAAAGAATTTTTAAGGCAACGCTGTTTCCTTCCCGAAGTAAAGCCAGGAGAATGTGCTCCGTGCCGATATAATTATGCCCAAGACCATGGGCTTCTGCTGCACTCATTTCCAAAATTCGTTTGGTACGGGGAGTAAGTCCCGAAACTGCACCCCCTGAGGGAGCTGCAGAGCCGATGAGTCGGCTGATACAATCTTCTACTGCTTCTGCTGTAACACCAAACTGAGTAATTACTTGGGAGGCAACGCAATCCTCTGTTTGAATCAATCCTAAGAGAAGATGCTCGGAGCCAATGTAATTATGACCCAGCTTGCGGGCAGACTCCTCTGCAATGGTTAACGCCTGTTTGGCTTTTTTGGTAAAATGATTCATCATTTTGCATCCTTCCTTTCTATTTCGTTTCTTAAATATGTGGCTCGAAGCACATCCCGTTCTGAGGGAGAAAGCGTTTTTTGGGCATATTTTTGCAAATGAGCCGGTTGAATCTGAACGGTCAGGTCATTCATACGCTCCTGACTAATGTGGGTAATCACGCCCATGGAAATGCCCAGCCTGATTTGGGAGGCAAGGGTCATAAATTCCTTTGCGGTCATGAGTTGGGCATATTTTATAGTACCGAAGGCACGCCATACCATATCGCACATGCCTGCCCGGTCCCGTTCTGTCATTGCTTGACGAAGCTGCATTTCCCGTTCCATCAGCTGTTCGGTGACCGATTGAAGCTGTTGCAGGGTTTCTTGCTCTGATAATCCCAAGGTCACCTGATTGGAAATCTGATATAAATCTCCTTCGGCCTGGCTTCCTTCTCCGTAAATACCCCGCACCGCAAATCCCAGCTTTCCCACTGAGGCAATCAGAGCATTCATTTGATGATGTGCTGTAAGGGCAGGAAGATGGAGCATCACAGAAGCTCTCATTCCCGTTCCTGCATTGGTGGGACAGGCGGTGAGATAGCCGATTTCTTCATCAAAGGCATAGGTTAAGCTTTCTTCCAGTAAATCGTCAGTACGGTCTGCAAGCTCATAAGCTTCCTTTAATTGCAATCCTCCAAGCACAGCCTGGATTCTCAGATGATCTTCTTCGTTTACCATAATGCTGACGGTTTCTTCTTTGTTTAACAAGACACCGCAATGGGTTGATTTGGCAAGTGCAGGACTGATTAAATGCTGTTCCACCAAGCTTTGCTTTTCCAAAAGAGGCATGGTGTCGCAGTCCAGATAGGAAAAATGATTTCCTGCCGCCTTGCGGATGGTGTTGATCACCGCCTGAGGGTCTTTTGACAATCCGGGGAAGGGGGT
>JAZQHN010000075.1:0-12841 GCA_045540615.1 Clostridia bacterium | reverse complement strand
GGTCCTCATAAAACCATCTATGATGCAATGAACCATGGGATTTTGGCGGGCGGAAAGCGAATCAGACCCATTCTTACTTTGGCAGCCTGTCAAGCCTGCGGAGGTACAGCAGAACAGGCACTTCCCTTTGCCTGTGCTTTGGAAATGATTCATACATATTCTTTAATCCACGATGACCTACCTTGCATGGATGATGATGATTTCAGACGCGGAAAACCCACCTGTCATAAAGTATTTGGAGAAGCAATGGCAGTATTGGCAGGAGACGGACTTCTCACTTATGCCTTTGAAACCGCATCCTGTGCAAAATTACCTCCTGAACGGATTGTAAAAGGGATTCAAATTCTTTCCCGCCTTGCAGGACCGGAAGGAATGATTGGCGGTCAGGTGGTAGATATGGAATCAGAAGAAAAAGAAATTTCTGAGGATACTCTTATTTTTCTTCATCAACATAAAACAGGGGCTCTTCTTCGTGCTGCAGTCCTTTTGGGCGGAATTGCTGCAGGAGGAACGGAAGAAGAATTATCTCTTTTAAACAACTATGGTGAAGCTTTAGGACTTGCCTTCCAAATCCAAGACGATATCTTGGATGTAACAGGTACAGATGCTTTCGGAAAACCGATTGGCAGCGATGCAATTCAGGGAAAAACCACCTTTGTCACCATGTATGGATTGGATCGCTCCCGTGAATTATCAGAAGAATATACCGAAAAAGCAATCCAGGCTGCAAGCAAATTAAACCACTCGGAATTTTTTATTGATTTGGCAAAACAATTAAAAAACAGAAAAATATAAACAAGGATCTTTTCATCTCCCTATGGCAAACTGCTGTAGGGATTTTTATTTCATCATACCCTATACTTTTATTATAACATCAAAAAGTTGCTATGACTTATGTTGTTTTTGTTTTTTGTTTTTTCTTTTTTCTCTTTTCTTTTCGTTTTGTTTTATTTATTTTTCTTTTTCTTTTATTTTTAATATAATAAGTAAAAACTCAAAAAAGCATAAGCAAAAGTAGCTCCGTTGGTAACCTCAAGAGTAATCTCATTCGTATTCTCATTGGTGTTCTCATCGGTGATTCTGTCAGCATCCTCAATCGTGTTATCAAAATCCTGAAAAAAACTGACAAAAGAGGACAGAGCAATGATACATTCAAAAATAAGCTTTGCGAACCACTGAAAAACCCACCATTTTCAGGTGGGTTTGTATCGTAATGGTTTTACATTGTTCACATTTTACAAAATTACAAAGGCATCTGTTATGATATTACACTTTGAATTTACTGTTCTGTGGTAATGGTCTGTAGGGAGTAGTCTCCCCTTTTCTCCAAACTTAATCAAGCAAAATGGTTGGCGGCATCATGTTAATCGGTGTTTTGCCCACAAACGGAATTTCGCCCAAAAGCCCTTCAACAAAGGCTTCCATAAGAAAATGGGATCTTCCGTAAAGATTAACAAATGCATCCGCACCACTCATAATCCCTTCCGCTAAAAACGGTATCCCTAACGTCACTCCAACCGATTTTTCTGCACCGTGCTTGAATGCAAACCAGAAGGTATCGCATTCTTCTAAAACTAAGGTACTTGCCCCCTTTGGCAAATGCATTCCCACAAAAGCTGCATAGATAAGAATATCGTGTTCTTCTGAAAGCTCTTTCAGTTCTGCTTCGCTGGACAGTCTTCTTTTCATCGTAACCTCTATTCCTCTGTCCTCAAACGCCTTTTTCATCGCTTCGATTTCATATAACCAAATACATTCGTAATGGGTAGATACAATGATTGCTACCTTTTTCACTTTGATTTTATCGAAAGGAATCACATTTCGTCTGTCTCTGTAAAGATCAATAGCCTTTCTTGCGGCTTCTCTTGCAACTTCTTCTGTTCTTGCTGTTACTTCTTCCGCTTTGAATTTTACATTCACATAATCATCTTGGAACATCCCCATCTTTTCTTTCATGTCCAAAACTCGTTGGCATGCATCATCAATTCTTGATTCGTCAATTCTGCCGTCCTTGACAGCCTTTTCGATAATATCACCGGCTTCAGGCTTTGCATTCAAAAGAACATCATTTCCGGCATTGACACATTCCACAATCATATCTTCAACGGAGAATACTGCCGCGATTCCAGCCATTGCAAGGTCATCGGTAATAACAACTCCGTCAAAGCCCATTTCATTTTTCAGTAAATCAGTTACAACCTTTTTGGAAGCAGTACATGGTCTTAATTTTCCGTTTATCGTTGAATCATCTATTGCCGGGAAGGATTTGTGCCCAACCATAACAGAGTACACCCCGCCGTCAATGACATTCTGAAAAATCTGACCCTGCCGTTTCCACCATTCCTCTTTTGACATAGACATAGATGCCAATGAAAAATGCGAATCTCTTGATTCAGAAGGATCCCCTCCGGGGAAATGCTTTGCAGTTCCCGCAACACCCTCAGACTGCATTCCTTTTATCATTGCAAGTCCAAGTCTGGAATGTTTTTCCACATCCATATCTGTAAAGGCTCTCATACAAGAACCGCCATACCGAGAAATATCCACAACCGGAGACCATCGCCAATTAAGACCTGTACATCTTAATTCCCGTGCAATTGCCGCACCCATTTCAAACACAATGTCTTCATCATCTGTTGCGCCCAAAGCAAGGGGACCAACAGCGGGAGTCAAGTCGGAATTTGACTGCCCGGCACCTTTTTCTTCACTATCGCCTCCAACCAAAGGAGGAATCTTCAAATAGGAAGCTTCCCGATTGATGATTTCTGCATATTCATAGCTTTTCATAGCAACAGAATATTGCCCGTAAATGGTACCAAATTGCTCTTTTTTTGCCATTTGCTCAATTGCTTCATCAGACCATCTGACAACATCCCCGTTCATTTCAAACCGTTCAAACTGACCAAGCATCAGCATCTGACCGATTTTTTCTCTTAACGTCATTTCAGATAATTGCGGTTTTTTCATCAGGATTACACACCTTTCCAATCATTCACTTTAAAACGTGAAACAATAATTTTTATTCATTATATCACAACATATTTGAAAATTCAATCTCTATATTGACTTAAGTTTGTACAATATTGACTTTTTCATTCAGAAACAAATTCTTTCCCTTCTATTGATTGAATTATGTGATGAATACAATCCACCGAAGTTTATTTTAGAGTTCAGCATGTCCGTAAACCTTCTTGACACGCCAAAAGACTATAAAAAGCAAGCAACCGTCAGGAAAATTCGATATTTTCTTGACGGTTTTCTATTTGTTATTGTACATTTTGAATTTATATGATTTTTCTTGTTTTATTTTACTTTGCTTGCGGTAGACCGACTTTTTCGACAGTCTGAGGGGGTGTAGCAAAATGATTTTGCTACACCCCCGGTTTTATAAAAGCTAACCTTTATGATTTATTTCTTTTGCTTGCGATAGACCAATCTTTTCGACAATCTGACCTTCAATGCAAACTTCGCGAATTCATAAAGCTTATTCGGTTTCAAAAGCAATATCCATGACAGAGCCTGTTTCCTCTCCTACGAAAGGCTGTGCTCCATATGTCCGTTCTGCTTTAATGGCATCCCCGTAAGCACGGATTGCAAACATTGCATTAGCTTTTGCAACAGCAGGCTTTTGGGTAGCAGGATCATAAGCATTCAATTTCACTTTTGCTTCTACGTTTTCTTTATCCCACAGATAAATACCGTATTCCAGATTTTCACCAATGGTAAATGCATTCAGCTTGCTGAACACAAATACGGTGGGTGTTCCTTCTTCTACTTTGAACCATTCGTAGCTGACACCTTCTGCAATTCCTGCAGAAACATCAGATTTTTTGGTAAAGGTTACGGAAATAGCAGTATTTCCGTTTACCGTGAAGGTCACATCGTTATTTGCATTGGTGGTTAATGTGGTTCCGTCCTGGGTTACCGCTACGGTATATCCTTCCTTCGCAACCACATTCAGGGTCATTTCGCTTCCCTTAACAACGGAGTAAGCCTGACCGGAGGTTACTGTGTTTCCATCCTTGGTTACTGTTCCGCCGTCCCCTTCAATGGTTACGGTAGCAGTACCGGTTTCCACTTCTGTTAATTTCAAGTCATCAATACGAACCCAGTGGTTTGCTATTAAATTACTTGTACCGGATGTTACACGAACATTAAGATTTCCATAAACCCTGTCAACATTCAAAGGAGTTCCGTCTGATGTCACAAAATCACCAATGGTACAGGTTGCGGTTCCTTCTTTCCAGTTACGTCCTTCAAGTGTAACTTCACAGCGAATAGCAGAAGATGAAAGATTGCCTTGGTCGTCTTTGATATATGCACCGCCGGTCAATCCGGTGGTTTCTACGATTAATTTCAAATTCAGAGGATCAAGAGTGGTGTGTCCTTCCATTGCCTGGAAAGATAACTGATAGGTTGCACCCTTTTTAAATTCTAACTGTTTTGTTCTTTCGGGAATGTAGCACAAATTAGCAACATCGGCAACATTGTTGCGCAGACCCAAAGCACCGCCTCCGCCATATCCCCAATCAGGTTGGATACAAGCTGTAAGCACTTGATTTCCTTCCACCAATTGGAGTTGTTGTTCTGCTGTTTCTCCATCGAAATTCAAATTAAGTTCTGTTAATGTTTCCACTTCTGTTAATTTAAAATCATCAATACGAATCCAGTCTCCGGATGCTAAATCGCTAGTATCGGATTCTGCTCGTACAACAAGATTCCCAAAAACTCTGTCAACGTTCAAAGGAGTACCGTCTTCTGTCACAAAATCGCTGATGGTGTAGATTGCGGTATATTCACCCCAAGTTCCTTTCAACTCAGCCTCATAGCGAATTGCATAAGGGGAAGATGCATTGTTGTTCTGCCCATCTTTTACCCATGCACCGCCGGTTAATCCGGTTGTTTCCACTATAATTTTTAAGTCTTTATCAGCAGCATATTGATGTCCTTCCATTGCTTTGAAGGACAGCTGATAGGTTGCACCTTTTTTAAATTCAAATTGCTTTGAAGTGCTGGGAATATAGCATAAATCGGCAGAATCAGCAGCACCACTGCGCAGACCCAAAGCATACACACTGTTATATCCCCAGTCTTTCTGCCAAGCAACAGCCTGTAACAATTGTTTCCCTTCAACCAAATTCAGATCAGTTTCCTCTTCAAAATCTAAATCAAGTTTCGTTAATGTTTCTACTTCTGTTAATTTGAAATCATCAATACGAACCCAGTCTCCGTATGCTAAATCGCTGGTATCGGATTCTACGCGAATCACAAGATTCCCCAAAACGCTGTCCACATTCAAAGGAGTTCCGTCTTCTGCAACAAAATCGCTGATGGTGCAGGTTGCGGTATATTCGCCCCAACTGTGCCCAAGTTCAGCCTCACAACGAATGGCATAAGGAGAAAGTGCATTATTATTTTTTCCGTCTTTAATCCATGCATCATCGGTCAATCCGGTGGTTTCTACTATAATTTTCAAATTCTTAGCGGTAGTACCGGAATGTCCTTCCATTGCTCTGAAGGACAACTGATAGGTTGCTCCCTTTTTGAATTCAAACCGTTGTGAATTACCGGGAAGATAACATAAATCAGCAGAATCGTTAGCATTACTACGTAAGCCCAAAGCGTAGCCACCGTTATATCCCCAAGTATCTACACGTCGAAATTCAAGTGCCCCATTCGCTTTTTCAACATAGGAATCGTCTGTTGCATCTTCAAAATCCAAGTCAATTTCTTGAATAGCGGTGTAGTCCTCTGCTCCTACTGTTACTGCGGTCATCATTCCAATCAGCATCAACAATGCAATCAACAATGAGACCATTTTGTTACTTCTTTGTTTCATGTTGCTCATCCTTTCTTTTTTCAATTTTTCCAAAGGAACATCTTTCATTTTAATTCTCTCATAATCCAAATGAAAAGTCAATGCACTTTCATGACACAAAAATTGTACTTTCTGGCATTTTAGAACAAAATAAAGATTCCAAACACAAAGGGACGGTTGGTACGAATCCCAAAGGGTAAAAAATGAAAAAAGACGCACTATGACCATTGCATAGAAAATATCAGAAAAATGTATGAATTTACCACCGGTCTGAAAAAGACCATAGCTTAATGGGTCACCGCTGTATCTGCCGTCAGGTGTTGCAGGGGTTTTTTCTCCGAACCATTTAAAATGCATCATATATCCGGTATGGTCACCTATGAGCACGGGATATCCGTAAACCGTCTTTTTATTCTTTATATAGTGATACAAACCATCATAAAAAAGCCTTGCCACACTATTTGATGTATCATCGTCATTTCCGAAGAAATGTCCCTTCTTCATAATTTCTGCTCTTAAAACTTCATGCCCCTTCCAGTTATCTGAAAGCATATTCTTAATCAATATCCCATAACCACGTGTAAGGTCATTTACAAAAACATGCGTAACGGCTCTCATCAGCTTGCCATTTTGAATCATCGGAGACCCAGACAGAAGTGCTGTCGATATGAGACAACAAATCAGATCAGTTTTTCTAACTCTGTCAGAATTCTCTCGGCAATATTCTTCATTCCCAAATCTCCTGGATGATTTGCAACGCCATTGTGGCTGAATAAGCCTATTGCTTTCATTTCATCAAGTTCACCCAGGTCTCCAAGCTTAACACAGGGCAAATTATTTTCTTTTGCATATTCTAAAATGATTTTATCACCCGGATGTTTCCAAAATCCAGTTGTTAAAATGACTTTGGCCTTGGAGGATTTGTTTAAATAGTCAAGCAGTTCTCCCAGTTCTCGTTTAAATATTTCACAGTTAAATTCATTTTGCGGACAATTTTCAATAAAACGCATCACGATAATATCAGCATCAAAGTTGCGGGCATTTTCATAGAGATCATGTTTGGTTGAGCCATTTTTATATTCCCTTTCCCATTCCGCAACCTGACAGATACAAAACGCCGCATCGTCTGATTTTTTCAAAATTGCAGTCATTAAACGGTGAACATAATCTTTATCTTCAGCAGAAGCCGCCATACCCCACTCACCGTTCCAACCAATGTCTTTTTTAATACCGTGGAGTGTGATGGAATTTCCCACAAACATCACTCGTTTCCCTTTGCCATGCAAATTAAAAAATCTAATATGCCCGCCATTATTGAGTTGACGATCGGCACAAACCGTATTTTTCTGAAGTTGTTGGTATTCAGATGTTTTATAGCAGATATTTTGCGTAAACTCTCCTGTAACAAATTGATCCTCATTAAATTTTTTGAGCAGTTGTCCGTTCCAATGCAAATTCTCAATCACTATATCTTTGGTTTGATGAGTATCATCATAACCTTCGAAATAGAGCTTTGGCATTTGGCGACCATAGAGGTGAATGTTACTGAACAACATATTTCGATTGATACCCCTGCGTGTACCGCCGGCAGAATACTCATGATGAAATGCGCTGATAACGCATATAAGATTAGGTGTATAATCCAAATCGTTGTTTTGATATCTTTCACAATCTTTATTTTGAATAATTCCCTTCAGAATCACCTCATCATATTCTATATTTATATTTCTATACACTACATCATGCACATCGGCATAATCTACATTGCAGCAGTCGAGTACCGGACCGGTGACATGTATGATGTCGCAGTTTTCAAAAACAATATTGTATATTTCTTCTGCCCTTGTTTCTGCCCCGATTTCAAGACATTTTCCCCAATCGTTCCATATGGTACAGTTTTTTACAACTGTATTCTTAAAAATATCGTATGCTTTTCCTTTACGATACATTGCCTCCTTTACCGCTTTTTCAACGTCACCGTCATAATAGCAATCAAATCCTTTTACACAAATTGAGTCATCAAAGGTTCGTAAAAAACAATTGTCTATCATAACATCTTCACAATTGTGCATATCAATACCGTCTGAATTGTAACGCCAGCAACCAATTATTTTAACATTTGAAATATGCATATTTTTACAACCAATTGGTCGTATATTATAAACCAATGAATCACGGATGGTGATGCCTTCAATTTTAATATTGTTGCAATATTCAAGTTGAATCGTGTGCTCTCGTTTTGCATTATTGACTGCCGAAATATTATTTTCTGCATTATACTCAAACAATATTTTCTCAGTATTTTTACTATTGTCAAGAATGCCTCTGCCTAAAATTCTTATATTTTCAGAATCTATTGATTTTATACAGGCATAAACCACCGCACCTTCGTCAATAAACAATGTCTGATTGCTTTTTAGTATAATTTCTCCGACATCGTGTTCACCCTTACCAAAATATATAACATCAGTGTCGTTATAATCAACGTCATAGCAGAGGGTGGGATCACAGAAAATATGAAGTGCATTATTTCTGCCATAGGGCTCAACGGTAAAATAAGCAGGCTTTTCAAGAGTAAATGTGATTTTTCCGTCTTTGATTTTCGGTGTTATACCCAGTGACAACGGGCGTATAATAATTTCCTCAAATGGGTTTTGAGGAATTATTTCAAAAGACACCGATTCATCAGAAGAAAGTGAAAGGAAATTAACAAGCTCGGTTTGCTCTTTTTGTCGCTGATGCCCCGGCCAGCGACGGTTAAAAGGGACTGCAGACACACGGGCAGTATCAAGTGTTACCGGTTGTCCATTCACTTTAACCTTATAATTTTCTATGTGGTCTTTGGTTTTTGTTACAGGATAAATATTTATCGACATATCTTTACCTCCTTGTATTTTAGAATAACTATGACAATTATAATATTAAATCAAGCAGAATAATAGGTGTATTTTTAATATTAAAGGTATATATTTATTGACATTTTTGAGGATGTAATATATAATAGTTGCTATAAGAACCACAAAGGAGTTTGATATGTACATTTATAAAATCAAAATAAATTGTTTACCAAAGCTAATATGGGCTTTCGAAGTTACTGTAAACAACTATGAATGGAGAAATCGCAATAGCAAGGATATGTTAGAAATTTCGTATTCAAAATTTGATACAAAATCTGTTACACTTAATAATAATAATTTTATATTGAAAAACAACACTCTATCCTGCATAGTTGCTGATGAAAACCGTACAGCCTCCTGCAAACCCGGAAAGCCAATCACAATTGTATCAGTTGCTGTTAGTTTAAGTGATTTCAAATACCAAACATGCGAACTTATTGAGGCTGACTTGAGTGATGAAACAGTTCTTATATTGCCTTTTTATTTGGAAGAGTTGCCAATTAATTATGAACTTGAAATAATAAAGAAACTTCATGAAATTATTAAACTATCTTCTGGTAATTCGGAAAACAGAAAGATTGCTTTAGCATCTGCATTCTTTAACCTGATATGTGAGATTGATAAAATAACACGAAATTATATTTACAATCAAAACAACAGCATCAATTATTATGTTAAAAAAATTGATTACATCATTGAATCCAGATATAATGAGAAAATCACTCTCCAATCAGTTGCATCGGAGTTGAATATATCACCGGTTTATCTGTCAACTATTTATAAAAGAATAACTGGTATCAATTTTTCGGAGCAACTTCTTATTGTGCGTATGAAGCATGCAGAAAAATTATTGTTTGATCAAAATATTTCCACAACAAAGGTTGCAGAACTTTGCGGATTTTGTGATGAAAATTATTTCAGAAAAAGGTTCAAACGTTTTTTTGGTATGAATGTAAGCGAATGCAGAAAAATCAAAAACGGATTAACCCTTTACCACGAAAAACCACAAAGAAAAAATGACAGCAACTAAATTCAACAACTGTCATTTTTCATTATAGCACTTCTTTTAATCTTTATCCCGCAGCATTTTATCTATGAGTTTTTTTATTGACTCCAAAATACTTTTCATTGCTAAAAGATATTCATAATCCGAAAAAGTCTGCAACTCTTTATCTATTTTTTCCTGATATGCTAAAAGTCCATTGTTAAGAATGTATTCATAATCTACAAGCGTATGACCTTTGTCTACACTAGTTAAACTCCCATGAAGAATGGGTGCATCCATCGTTTTTTTATCATCTTCACTTAGTATTCTGTCAGAAAACTGTTTGCTTTCGTGATTGTTATTGAATATAAACCATCCGAAAATTTCGTCATCATCCTTTAGCTCTAAAGACAGATTTTCGATTTCCAGTCTAACTATTTCAGAAGCTCTTTTTATAGGGGATAAATTGTTTAACGAGTCATAATATTTGCTTGTTACATAATTGTATATTGAAGAATTACATAAACTCAACATCAACTTATTCCTTTTGATTCTTAGTTTGCCCGTTCGATTACAGCATCTTGTATTACTTCATTCAAGCTTGTAAATTTTGCGCTGTAACCACTTATTTTAACAATTATATCTGTGTGCTCTGTTGGATTTTGTTTCGCCTGTTCCAAAATCTTTGCATCTATAGTATTGACCGCAAGATGGAATCCACCCGATTTAAAAAATGATTTTATCAATGAGGTGAGAACTCCGCCTTGCTTAATATCATTTTTGTTTATGCTTATCATAACGGGGCATCCGTCGACAAAATGCTTAGCAGAGATATTGGCACAGGAACTCAATATTGAAGTCATGGAATCTTTATGAGGTGTTGCACAAGGCATTACTCCGTAGGATAACAGTTCTCCTTTTTTTCTTCCGTTTATTGTGCCACAGTAATCCTTCTGCCATATATCAGCAGTAAACCAAAATAATGCCGGCAAAGAAACAATAGTATCTCCCAAAGGGTACTTCTGGATTACGTTTCCGATAAATTCAGAGATATCCTTTGCCAGCAAATTGCTCTCATCACTGTTAGAACCGTAGTGATTTCCCAAGCTTGTGATTCTATTATACAAAGAATCATCTTCAAAATCTTTTTCGGCTTGTTCAATAAGATAGTGTATCGTTGTATAGTCCTCATCAAACACAAGCTTTTTTATGGTATACAGACTGTCAATTAAAATGCCGATTCCTAAAATATTGATTCCGAATAAATATTTTTCACGGTTTAACACACAGCTTGCAAACGGAGATATTCTGTTCATATCATAATTTGCAGCATTCTTAAATTCTGGCAGCAAAGTATTTACGTAATAATCTTTGAAATAGTTTTTGAACGAATCAAGAAAGTCTTTGAATGAAGAGTAATTACCTTTTTCCTTCAGAAACTCATTGAATGAGTCATATAAGTTAAATGCGGTTGCAACTGTGTTGGAAAATGCACCTTGCGGAGTTGCTTCATAACAACCTACAATGCCGTAATTTGTTGCTGTTTCATCATCAAATCCTAACATTTTAAGACCTTCAATAATAACAGCATCATTAAAATACGCAGGCATACCCCCGCCTTTTAAAACAAGCTGGGTTGCTTTATCAAACACATCATTACTTGTTGTTTCTGTTACTCTTAAGGCAATGGAAGGCTGACGCATATTAATTTGAGTCTGTGCTTCTATAAATAATGCTGTCAACTCGTTTTCATTATTACCACCCACGGTCAGCATGGTTGATTCATCACCCTCGGAAACTTTTATATAAAATGCCATTATAAGCTCTTTTGCTTCTTCAGGAGTGAGAACAGAATTCTCTACGTCTCTTTTATAATACGGATACAGGTAAGAATCCATTCTGCCAAATGATATCGCAGCACAGCCTGCTTCTGTTTCCAGAAAACACTGAATAAACCAAACGAATTGCAAAGCCTGACGAAAGCTTACAGGCGGATTTTCTGATATATATTCGCAATCACTTGCAATGGTTAAAAGTCTTTTTTTGTCATCGTCTTGTGATGATTCAGCGGATTGCCTCGCAGTTTTTGCATATGATTTTATGTATTCTGCAAAAGCATTCAATGTTGTTTTTGTACAATGTTCGTCTGTACTTATACAAACCTCATTTATTTTTCCAATGATTCCCTTTTTCAAGAACTCCTGAAAATCAGCTATGAAATGCCCTGCGTTTTGTGGGGTGACAGTATTTGGTATATCCGACTGCCACTTCCAATGCCAGTTTGTTCCCACGATACATTCTTTTTCATATATTTCAGCCGGAAAAGATTTTGCAAAATAAAGATAGAAGTTACTATATAAACTCCACTTGTTTTCCGTATCAATTTCTTTGTCACAGATGTATTCCTTATAAAGATTGCAGACCAACTCCTTATGTAACATTCTTTTTTGGTCGAACATACACAAATGTTGCTTTTTTAAAAATTCCAATTTATTCACAAGTAGCACCTGCCTTTTCTAAATTTCCTAAGTTTGCCGAAACTTCATCAGCAATATTTTTTAAAAGCTCAAATTTTTCCCGGATTAAAGAGTCTATATCATCGTAAAGTGTAAGGCTTGAAATACCAATTGTTGCCACCACATTCCCCGTATAATCAAAAACAGGTACAGCAATACAGATGATGCCTTTTGCAAATTCTTCATTATCAATCGCAAAGCCTGATTTTTTTATCTTGCTTGCTTCAATCATAAAATTGTCAAAATCCGTAATGGTATTTTTTGTTCTTTTATCAGGTTGCGTAATGAAATAATCCTTAACTTCTTTTTCATCAGAATAACTTAAAAGAACTTTTCCCGGAGCTGAGCAATTAAGAGGATATTCTCCTCCTGCACAACCATTGATTCTGACTTCCTTTTTAGAATCATAATGTAAAAGATAAAGCACGTTTCTTCCGTTTTTAATACCAAGATAAACAGAATCTCCAAGTTCATGATTGAGCTTTTCTATATAAGGTGTTGCAATTTTTGCAATACTGTTATCATTTGTATGCTTGCATATCAAGGAAAACGGACGCAGAGTAAGTTTGTACTTTTTTTGAGAAGTATCACTCATATAGATCCAATTTTTTTCAAGCAATGCTTC
>JAZQHN010000074.1:0-5803 GCA_045540615.1 Clostridia bacterium | reverse complement strand
AAGTAACTGTGTTATTTGTAAGAGGATTTTCTGCACCTTCGGGAATAAACTGAACTGTAATAGTATTCAGCTTTGCGGGATATACCGTAAATTGATTGTTTTCATCAGGAGTCACTGCAGACCCATTTACCGTTACTACAGAAGTATATCCTTCATCAGGAACAACAGTATAATAATGATCCAATGCTTCTACGACAGAGGCGCCATTTACTTCTCTTGTAATATCAGTTCCCTTTTTCTTTTCCAGTAATTTACCGTGTTCCCCTACATTATAATGATTTACGGTGGTGTAGGCAACAGAAGGTGTAATATTGGAAGCGATGGGTTGCCTATCGCTATAGCAAGTCAGAGAACTGGCAATAGATCCTCCCAATAAATAACCGAATGTTACGGATTTTCCTGTAAAATCAGGAAAGGTGTTATTGGAAACCGTACATCTTGTAACACCGATTCCGTTACTGTTCCCAACGATACCGCCTACCATAATATTAACACCGGGGGTACCGATATCCATTTTAGAATTTTTTACAGTACAATCATTGATTTTTGCATTGTTTCTTGTATCTGCAATCAGCAAACCTACATAACCGCCATCGCTGAATGCACTTGTGCTTTTGATGGAAAGCTGATCAAAAATAAAGTTTTTAACAGAGCCTCCTGCTACCTGACCAAATACACCAAGCATATTGCACTTATTGGAAAAGGACAGGTTTGAAACGGTATGTCCGTCACCATCAAAATGGCTTTTGATTTCCAAAAGGCCCCAGGAACCGGTAATACCGATTCCTGTTCCTTCCACCGGAAATTCTTTCATATCCAAATCTTTTGTCACTTTAAAGTATTTTGGCGTTCCATCTGCGCCGACATAATACTTTGCAGCATCTGTATTTTCATTCGTTGCATCAATCAGTTGATAAAAATCCTGTTCTGACTGAATGAGGAAAGGATCGTCACTTGTACCGCTTCCGGAAAACTTTTCATAAGTATCCGCACCCAGTGCAGGCATAGTCATCAATGAAAAAATAATACAAAATGCCAAACATAAGCTGATTACTTTTCTCATATTTTGTCCTCCTTCTTCAGATTATCCGGTTAAATTTATTTATTTTCCCGTAAATTCTTCCGATGTTTCTCCGTAAGTAGTCTGCTGGTTAAATACAAAGTACGGAGTAATGGTGCAGGTTCTTCCTACAATACCATCACCGTAAACCTTTACCGCAAATTTGCCTTCGCATTTTTCAAGGCTGTTTAATACTTCTGCAGTAAACAAACCGGGTAATTCCACAGAATCTCCCGCATCATTGGTCAGCTTCATTCCGTAATCAGAAACCAAAGTCCAACCGGTAATCTGTGCATATACCGTATGAGTAGAATAAGGCTGTTCATCGGTAGGTTCTGTATTCAATGGTTTTTTATCATAGATTACAATCGCAGGTGTTGCTGTTGCAGGATTGTCACGATAAGTAACCTTCAAAGTCGCATCCTTTACGATTGTTACATAATCTACCTTATCTCCCAAATCTTGTCCGTTGTAAGAAATATTTTGTACCAATTTATTTGCAGGAGGTGTTACCGTAAAGTTCAAGGTAGTTCCTGTTGTTAAATTTTCAATGATTTGAGTTCCGGTATAATCGGTTCCGTTGATGGTAACGGTACCTTCCCCTGCTTCGATGGTATTGGAAACAGTCTGAGGAATTTGAGTAAAGGTAACATTAATGGTATTCAGTTTTGCAGGATAAACAGTGAATTGATTGTTTTCATCAGGAGTCACTTCATTTCCGTTTACTGTTACGGTATAAGTATAACCTTCATCAGGAACAACAGTATAATAATGATCCAATGCTTCTACAACAGAGGCACCGTTTACTTCTCTTGTAATATCAGTTCCTTTTTTCTTTTCCAATAATTTACCGTGTTCTCCTACATTATAGTTGTTTACGGTAGTGTAAGCAACAGAAGGAGTAATATTGGAAGCGATGGGCTGCATATCGGTATAGCAAGTTATAGAACTTGCGATTGATCCGCCCAGCATAGAACCGAAAGTAACCTTTTGCCCGGTAAAATCAGGATAAGTATTGTTATAAGTAAAGCAATTGCTGATGCCGATTCCGTTACTGTTACCAACAATACCGCCTACAGTAATATTTGAACCGGGAGCTCCGATATCCAGTTTGGAATTCTTTACGGTACAACCGCTGACCTTTCCATTGTTTCTGGTATCTGCAACAAGCAATCCCACATAACCGCCATAGCTGAAGGCACTTGTACTTGTAATAGAGAGATTATCGAAAACAAAGTTCTTAACAGAACCGCCTACTACCTGACCAAATACACCAAGCATATCACACTTGTTGGAAAATGCCAGATTAGAAATGGTATGTCCGTCACCGTCAAAATGGCTCTTAATTTCCAAAAGTCCCCAGGAGCCTATAATACCGATTCCTGTTCCTGCCATCGGCAAATCTTTCATATCTAAATCTTTTGTTACTTTAAAGTACTTGGGTGTTCCGTCTGCACCCACATAATATTTTGCAACATCGGTATCTTCATTTGTTTTATCAATCAGGTTATAGAAATCCTGTTCTGACTGAATGAGGAAAGGATCATCGCTTGTACCGCTTCCCGCAAATGCTTTATAAGGATCGTCCTCTACAGGCTTTGTAAAGAAGGTAACATCAATGGTATTCAATGCTGCCGGAACAACTTTGAACTGATTATTTTCATCAGTAGGCACTATGTTTCCGTTTACTTTTACTGTGTAACCATATCCTTCATCAGGAACAACAGTATAATAATGATCCAATGCTTCTACAACAGATGCTCCGTTTACTTCTCTTGTAATATCGGTTCCGTTTTTCTTTTCCAATAATTTACCATGTTCTCCTACATTGTAGTTGTTTACGGTGGTATAAGCAATAGATCTTGTCAGGTCAGATGCGATAGGCTGTGCATCGGTATAACAATGATACATAGATCCTACCTTACCACCTACCATGGTACCGAATTTTGTAACATTAGAACCGGAATAAATAAAGGTATTGTTATAGGTATAACAATTATCAAAGCCTGCTCCGTTATTATTACCGCAAATTCCTCCTAAATCGACACTTCCTTCCGGAGTTCCAAGATCGATGGTTGAATTTTTAATTGTACAATGGGAGATTTTTCCGGAAGAAACTGAAGCTATCAAAAGTCCTGCATAACCGGTATATTTGAACGCATGGGTACTGGTAACAGACAATTGATCAAAAACAAAGTTTTGAATGCTACCGCCCTGCAACTGTCCGAACACACCCATCATGTCACATTTATCGGTAATAGACAGATTGGAAATGGTACGGTTATTTCCGTCAAAATGACTTTTGATTCCCAACAAACCCCAAGAACCTGTAATTCCGATACCGTGACCGTTTACAGGATAGTTTTTCATATCCAAGTCCTTGGTAACCTTAAAATATTTCGCTATTCCGTCTGCACCCACATAGTATTTTGCCATGTCGGTTCCTTCGTTTGTACTGTCAATCAGAGTATAAAAATCCTGCTCTGACTGAATGAGGAAGGGATCACTTGATGTACCGCTTCCTTCAAAGTTTCCATAGGTATCTGCTGCAGATACCTGCATTGCGCCAAAAGAAAACACCAGGCACAATACCAACAACATACTGATTGCTCTTTTTTTCATGCTGATACACTCCATTTCTTTTTTAAAATTTTTTATATATAATCCCGAAGACCTCGTAAGATGTCTGCAGAGGGTCCGGGTATTCTTCCCAAGTGGTCAGGTCCTAAGTTGATCAGAAAATTAATGTTACGTTCATTCAAATGTTTTTTGATTTCTGCCAAACGCTTGGTGCTTTTCCAGTTCTGGTCAAATGCTTCATATCCCCAGGTATCATTTAAGGTCAGAGGACTTTCATACAAACTTTCCTTACAATCATCAGGAATATCATTATCGGGAGTAGAAGTATAATCTCCCAATCCGTTTCCGATTCTGGAATTCACAAGACAATCGGGTTGATATTGCTTTACCATATCAAACAATTCCCTGCTTTGTTCCTTAGTGATGGTATAGGGGGTATCAAACCAAATCAAGCATAAATCCCCGTAATTGGTCAGAATTTCCTTTACCTGAGGCTTTATTTTATTTTCAAAACAAATGGAATAATCTTTCTTGCTTCTGTCAGGAAAATCCCAGCTGTTGTCCCAAGTGGTTCCTGCACAAACGGACACTTTTTCATCATATCCTCCGCCGTGTTCTTCATGCCAGTCCAACGCCTGAGAATAGTATAACCCCAACTTCATACCATGCTTATAACACGCTTCTCCGATTTCATCAATAACATCTCTTCCAAAGGGAGTCTGATTCACAACATTGTACCGATCCACCTTAGAATGGTACATACAAAACCCTTCATGATGCTTAGAGGTTACAACAAAATACTGTGCACCACTGTCCTTTGCTAATTTTACCCATTCCTCTGCATTAAAAAATACAGGGTTGAATGCTTTGGTAAGTTGCTCATATTCTGTATTGGGAATCTGAAAATAAGACTGACTCCATTCACCATATCCGCCTTTCATTCGTTTTCCTTTCCATTCTCCGCCAAATAAAGAATATAATCCCCAATGCACCATTACTCCGAATTTAGCTTCACGAAACCACTGCTTTGAATCCATATTTCTCTACTCCTCCTCTGTGAAGTTTCTATTGACAAGTCTATTATAGCAGTGATATAATAAAAATTAAATACATATTATTCGCATATTCTTGTATAAAATTAGCACATTGGAAATAGGAGGAAGAAAATGAATTTACAGGATATTTTTTCAGATTTATACCTTTGTTTTTTCACAGGTGCCAAATTCAAAGTAACCCCAAGATGGGGAAAACGAAATGTGACTTATCACTATGATAAAATTTACTATATTTTAGAAGAAGAATGCTATATTGAAATTGAAGGACGTAAATACACGGGAAAACCGGGAGATTTCTTTCTGATTCCTGCTGGTACCAAGCATTCCTTTTGTAATGTAGAAGAAAACCGCATCAATCATTATTTCTTTCATTTCTCTCTGGAAGCAAACGGAATGCCCATTTTAAAAAAATTAAATTTGCCTGATTGTATTAATATTGGCATGAATGAAGAGATTATCAACCTGTGTGAATCTATTTTGCAGTTTTCAACTCTTGACGATGTAGGTTCTGCTCTCATGCTGAAAGGTCAATTGCTACAGCTTGTTGCTTTTTACATTATGCTGAATGAGAGCGAACAAAAAATTGAAATTGCAGACGAGGATGAAAACCTAAAAAAAGTGATTCATTACATCAATAAAAATTTAGATAAAAATATTTGTTTGGAAGAATTGGCAGAAATTGCTCAGATGCATCCTACCGCTTTCATTCGTCTGTTTAAAAAGCAGTACGGCTTACCACCCATTAAATATGTTCAAACGAAAAAAATGGAGTATGCAAAATACTTATTAGAATATACACAGATTCAAATCAGCCAAATTGCCTCAATGGTAGGATTCCAGGAACTAAGTCATTTTTCAAAGAATTTCAAATTATATGCAGGCTATTCTCCGAAAATATCCAGAGAAACCTATTTTTATTATAAAAATAAAAGCAGATAAACTCTAACAAAACAGTAAAATCAAGATATGTAGGTTTGTCAATGATGTGTTACAAAATTAATTAAAAACTTCGCCATCTTCAAGATAAGCTCTGATGTAATCAATAGGAGCTTTCCAATTAAGAGGGCGCATAGGAAATCTATTGTAGTTATAGTTATGTATTTTTAAT
>JAZQHN010000073.1:0-2073 GCA_045540615.1 Clostridia bacterium | reverse complement strand
CATAACCGGAGAAAAAACAGAGAAGAAGAACCCGTTTTTGTGTCTGGAAACGGTCATCACGGGAGGCAAATCCGTCACATCCTTTTTGTATGACAATTCAATTCCCAAATAGTTCAAAGCATAATTCATCAAGCTTTCCGTCGGGAAATATTGTTCCGAAACAGCGGGACGTAAAAATCTGCTTTCGTCAGCTTTTTCAGCCGAGCAAATTCCTCTGACCCATGCTGCGTTTTTCTTCAAAGAAACCACCGTCATTCCATCCGCCTCCGCCAAAGAACAAGCTGTATCAGCTACTGTATTAATTCCTCCGGCACAAAGAATCGGGTTTACTTTGATTAGCTTCTTCTCCTCACCTATTGTTAAGGTCATGTCCCCTTCCTTACTCTCTTTCTGTAGCTGTAATCCAAGGAGAGAAAGGAATTGCTCGGATGCGTGAGACACTGTTCCGTATACCAAAAGCTTTCCGCCCAAGCCGGCAAACTCCAGCAAGCCTTGCTCCAGCTTGCTTCCCGCCTTCGGGACAGCAGACACCAGAATACTGTTTTTTAATTTCTTCCGGTCGATTTTTATAAAATTCTCATCCGAAATAACGCCTGACAAGGGAAATCCGTGATTGACAGCACCGCGCATAAACCAGTCCGAGGCATACATTTCATTCAGTTCTTCTTCAGAAGATGCTGTTACATACTGTTCAAAAGGATATACCCAAACAACAGGTGGCAAATCGTCCGGAAATTCCTTGATTGCACGCATAAGATGGGGCAATGGTTCATAAATACAGCTTTTCGGCATATCGCCCCATGAATTATCAAGACTGAACAAATGCAAGTGATTGGGAGGAAACACTCTTCCTTCTCCGTCAATTCTCACAAGAGATAAAGGAAGATAAATATCATGCGGCTGACACTGATAACGGTCATACCAAGGAGAACTGAGCCACCATGGATCATGAATATAAAACCGAAACATATAATCTTCATTGGGAATTTCCGAAATACGGGACAAATACCCCATTAATTCCAATCCGAAATCTCCGTTCAATGCCGCCCAGGGAGAATTGGGAGGAGGCAATAGCTTTTCGGTTTGGTACACTTCTTTTAAGGAAACTCCGTCTGTGGCATAGTCAATTCCAACTGACATATTGGTTCCTCTGGTTTCTACAGGAAAACTGCATTCTGCCCGAAATAATTCCCAAAATAAAATGATATTCTTCTTTATTGTTTCCAACTGTTCTGCATCAAATGATACTCCGTCAAACAATGCTCCTGTAGAGGATAAATTATCCCGTCCGAATCCAAGTCCGTTAGACAGCCACAGATAATCAAATCCCATATCAGTAAGAAAAAGTTGGCTTTGTCTGCCAAAAAAAGTTCCAAAAGGCATCCCTTCCGGAATTCCCTCAGGAAAGCCGGCATAGGAAACAGAATCCTGTTTCAGGGTTGCATAAGAACAAACCATTGTATTGGCTCCCATCTCCTGTCCGATACAAATTTCATTATGCCGTTGATACTTAAATGATGATTTTGCAAATTCAGGCCCGGGATCGAAGGTTTCGCCCACCAAAATTTTCTTATCGGGGAACTGCCTTTTCCCCTCCTCCTTTAGAATTGTCACAATATTTTTTAAAATTCCATAGGTCATACGGGGCGGATGCTCCATATATAAATAATTTCGCACCACCATACTCTCTTTTTTAGGATCGAATTCCTTATCCCATTTCCTGTGCGGATTTGCCACTCCGATCAAATAAGCCCATTCAAAAGAGTCCTCAATATTGCCCCGGTAATCCAGAATTTCCGAGCCGTCTGCCGTCCAAAGCATAACAGAAATTTGTTCTGCTTCTTCCAATAGAGGAAACCAGTCACGAAATATTGTTCTGCACACCTGTCGGATATACTCCTCATCGGTCTGTTTAAAAGGCTTTAAGCTCATTTCTAATGTTACATTTTTTAACATTCTAATATCCTCCATATTTCTTATGAGTAAGAATATTTTATTGATGCATCATAGTTTACTTCAAATAATTTTCTCCATAAAAAAATTAAACCCGGCATTATCATCAAGATCAAACCT
>JAZQHN010000072.1:0-5380 GCA_045540615.1 Clostridia bacterium | reverse complement strand
ACGGAACAAGTGAGGTTACAGCAACTTTGAACTTCTGTCAGGTAAATCCCAGAACTGTGTATTATAAAACGAATAAGTATGTGGTAGGCGGAGAAAACACTCCTGACACAGGTGCTTATACATATACCAATGCTTGGGCAGCACTTGGTCTGGATGAATCCATCCATGCATCTGTTATCAAGGATACCGAAAACGGTTTTTATTACTACGGTGCAGTAGGTGCAGTGGGAAATGGAGAAAATTATTATTATACATCATCTAAAAAGGATTCCGGTGTTGCAAGAACTAAGGGTTGGCATCAGGCAACCTTGATTTTAGACGAAGACGGAACTGCAAACACTTATCTTGACGGTGTTCTGATTGGTAGCGAAAAATGCTCCAAAAGTAATGGGGCAGGCGGATCTGTCAGAGTGGGAACACTGAGTGTTGGTAAGGTTGACGATATTATTTTGGCACAAAATCCCAACACCGAAAAGCCTGAAGGTTATATCGGAGAAGTTTTGCCTTTGGTAGATGTAACTTTGTCAGAAAATAAATCTTACTACAGTTCTGAAGTGCCCGAAGGAACTAAGCTGAAGGTAACAGGAATTGATGAAGAAGGAAAACAACGTCCCTTAGTAGACGAAGTGGCTACTTTCACCAGTACCCGTCCTTGGGTATTTGATATTGCAGCTGACGGTACCATTATCGATGGCGGATATGAAGGTTCTACCATTGTTACTGCAACTGTTGGTGACTATTCTGCATCTCTGATTATGATTAAGGGTGCTGATAACGGATATAACTCCACCGAAGGAATGGGAGAACGTTCTGTATTTAAGGGAAAAAGCGGTTATCTGTGGAGAACCTATAAGGGTGCAGATTATGCAAATGTAGAAGATAAAATCTCAGGCGGTCATGATGGCGGAGATTATTTTGTGAAAAAGTCGGACGGAAGCAATGCTGATTATGCTGTAGCGCTTCGTTACGCAAGAGGTTCCTGGGATGTGGAAGGAAAAATCAGAATTGCCCAAGGTTGGTTCTATGATGATTTGAATTCTTCTCTTAAAATGGCGTTCAATGCTCCTCAGCTTGACCCCAACGACGGAAAAACCCGTGATTTACCCGGTATTGATGTATGGAAAAACTTAGGGATTGATAAGGAATTAGCGGCAGCTGTAGGATGTAATAAAAACGGTTATTATTGGAACGGTTCTTTAATTGCTGATTCTGATGATGAATATTATTCTACAATCTGTTTTGGTGTAGAATCCCAAAGTGCTGTAGAGAGAACCAAAGGCTGGCATCAGACCACCATGATTGTAGAAAATGACGGTATTGTTACTTTGTACTTAGATGGTGAACCGATTGAAAGTGGTAAAATGAAAGTAGGGGACCAGGATTCACACTTTAATATCCAGGGTTTAAATGCAGGTTCTTATGACGACTTTGTTATTACTCAAAACCTGAACACCACCCGTCCTGAGGACTATGTGGTAAGACCTATGGCTCCTGTTGCAAGCGGTGTTAAAATTCTTGGTATGGCAGAAATCGGCAGAACCTTGACTGCTGATGCTCTGATTACCGATATGAATGAAGAGGATGAAGTTTCTGCCGGCTACCAATGGGAAGTATTGGAAAACGGCGAATGGAAAGCAATTAATGGTGCAACTGCAAAAACCTATAAGGTTGTAGAAGGAGATAAGGGAAAACAGTTAAGAGTTACCGTAACTCCCGTAAGTAACAACGACCCTAAAACAGGAAAACCTGTTTCTTCTGAACCCACCTCTGCTGTTACCGAACAGATTGCTCCCTCTGCAACCGGTGCAACAATCAACGGTACTGTAGAATTGGGCGAAACTGTAAAGGCAACCTTTACCTATGTACCTGCTGCAGGCGGTGCTGATAAAGGAGAATGTGTTTATATTTTCGAAACTGCAACTGAAAAAGCCGGACCTTATAACGCAGTTCAGAATTCCACAAGTGACAGTTATACCATCAAAACAAAAGACCTTGGCAAATTCTTAAGAGTTCGTGTTATTCCTAAGGATGTGAACGGTGTAGCAGGGGAGGAAAGTATTTCTGACGCACAACAAGTAAGCGGTAACTTGGAATTCTTTGTATCTCCCTATGGTGACGACAGCAACGAAGGTAGTATTAATGCTCCCTTTGCAACCATTGAAAAAGCAAGAGATGCCATCCGTGCATTGGGCGGAAATCTGCCTAAGGGCGGAGTAGTGGTTAATATCCGTGGCGGTATTTACGAGATTGATCATTCAATTGAGTTTACAAACGCAGACTCCGGTACTAAAGACAGCCCCATTGTTTATCAGGCATATAACAACGAAAAGGTTTCTTTTATCGGTGGTAAGGAGCTTGATACAGATAAGGTTACCCCTGTAACAGATACAAAACTGTTAAACAGACTTTCTGACCAGAACGTCAGAGATCATCTGATGCAGCTTGATTTACGTGCACAGGGCATTGAAATGTCTCCTGTTGATGGTAACGGATGGTATGATTTCCCTGTCGATGCTCCTAATGAAATCTTCATGAATGGTGCACGTCTGACAAAAGCTCGTTGGCCCAATGATGACGAAAGTCAGATGCTTCTGTTTGCAAAACCTGCAACAAAGGCTTCTCACGGTGTCGATACTACCAAATACAACGGCGGAAACATGCCTCTTATGATGATTTATCCCGATGCGGAAAATCGTACAAACAATTGGGAGTTCAAGAAGAATGATCTTTTGATTGGCGGTGCTATTGCATTTGCATGGGCAGCATCGGAACTTAGAGTCGATGAACTTAACACAAAGGAAAAATGGTTCACCACCTCCGATAAGCATGTTTACGGGATCGATCCTGAAATTGTTGGTTGGGGTCCGCAATACAAGATTTACTTTGCTAATGTATTTGAAGAAATTGATAAACCCGGTGAATCTTATGTAGACCGTGAAAAGGGAATTCTCTATTTCTATCCTGTAGGTAAGGTTGAGGGTAGTGAAATGGTAGTTTCTACTCTTGAAAAAGAAATGCTGAAGATTACCAATGCATCTCATATTACCTTTAAGGGTATCGAATTTAATTACAGCAGAAGCACCCTTGCACATATTTATGCTTCTAACAATATTCAGATCCTTGATGGTTCGTTATCCGGTTCTGCGGCACAGAATGGTATTATGATTCATACATCCTCTGACATCAAAATCGCAGGTAATCATATTTACAGTATTGCCGGTGATGTAATTCAGGTAACCGGCTGTGGTGACAGACTGAATGTTGCAACAAAGCCTGCAAACGTAGTAATCGAAAATAACAACATCCACAGCTATAGCTATAACTATGGTGGTTCGGCAGGAAAGCAGGGTATCTTTATTAACAACAGTGCAGGAGTTACAATCAGAAACAATGAAATTTCTGATTTCCCCTGTCAAGCTGTTATGACTCAGGGTAGTAATGATGTTGTAATTGAGTACAACAAGATTCATCACGGTTCTCTCTTTGCAACAGATAATGGTGCGATTTACTGGGGTCGTGATGCATCCTCTTACGGTAATGTAGTTCGTTACAATTTCTTTGAAGAAATCGGTAGTGTTCATGTAAACAGATACCTGCAAATGGGTACAGCCGGCTCTCTCTTTGTTGACGATGGTGGTACAGGTGCAGAAGTGTACGGTAACATCTTTGTAGACGGTGGTAGTGGTTGTTCTCTCGCAGAATGGAAGTCAGGTGGTTATGGTACTCTTTCTTGGTCTACCAATACAGGGATCTTCTTTAACTGCTATAACAACATCATTGTTCGTACCAGTGATGACTGGTCTCCCACATGGGGGAGTCTGACTTCATGGCATAAAACTGAGGAATACACTTATCAAGAAGACGGTAAAACAATTGGTGTTGATCCTATCACTTCCGTAAACACATGGGCTAAGCTGATGGGAATGCACAGTCTGCTCAGAAGTGATGTAAGCGATGCGGCATTAAGCGAAACAAATCAGAGACTGATGTTTAGTGACGAGTGGAAGGAACATTATAAAGGCACCAACTGGGAAAGAGCAACAAACTTCTACACAAAAGAACGTTATGAAAAGGGTCTTGAATTCTATAATGCAAAAGACACAAACGGTTTCTTGAAGTGGGTTGACGAAACCTTTGCTAAGGAAAGAACCAATCTGGTACACAACAATGTAGTCATTGGTGTTGACAAGCAAGATCATGGTCCTTACAGCGATGGTGCTTACCAGGTTTCTCATCCTGTTGACGCGAAGAACACCTATTTTGCTGATTTAGCAGCAGGTGCAGAATTGTTCGAGGACTTTGACGGCAAAGACTATAATCTCACCGATGAAGGTCTTGCAAAGATTAAAACAGTAGCAACCGAATTCGAAGAGATTGACTTTGATCAAATCGGTCTTTACAAAAACAGCTCCGGTAAAATCCCCGGTGGAAGCGGTCCCTCAGTCACGATTAAGAATTCAGTAATCAATGGCATTGCAATCCCCGGTAACACGATTACTCCTTCTTATATCTTCGTTGATGAAGACGGTGATGCAGAAGGTAATTCCAAGGTTTACTGGTATGTAGCTGATACTGCAGACGGTAAGTATGAAATGATTCGTGACCAGGCAAGAAGTAACTTTGTGATAGGCGAAGAGCTGAGCGGAAGATACTTAAAGTATGAGATTATTCCTTATGACCAGTACTCCTTAAGAGGAAATAAGGTTACATCCGAGCCTATTGCGGTAAGAAAGAGTGGTTCTGTCAATACTGCTGCAATCAGTGCTGCAATTGCAGAGGCAAATCAGCTTTTGGATAATGCAGTAATTGGAACAGAAGCAGGTCAGTATCCTGAAGAAGCAGTAGTAGCTCTGCAAAAGGCGGTAGATGATGCCAATGCAATTGCAGTAGATCCCAATGCAATTCAGTATCAAATCAATCAGGCAACTGAAAGTCTGGAAGCTGCAATCCTGATCTTCAAGAGTAAGCAAAATAATGTAACTGACAGTTATGATGTTACCTTCGATCGTATTACGGTAAATGAACTGTTGAAAGACGAAGCAAACTGGACGAATGTTACAGGTGCTCATAAGTTCGAAAACGGTTCTCTGTTAATCGGTGAAGGGGTTCATTCCTGGACAACCTATCAGGGCAAAAAGTTTAAGAATACCGAATTCACCTTCCGTTATAAAGCAGAAGCAATTGATGAAAGCAAGGTTGAAAAATGTTGGGGCGGTATTTACTTAAGACAAAGTAAAGCTGATTCCATTTTGTGGACAAACGGTGCTGCAGGTTCTATGATTGATATGAAACCCAACAAGTTTATGCTTCAGGAATATCCTGTAATTGGTACCTATTATGAATCTGAAACCGATTTCAATTTGGAATTAGGAAAAGAATA
>JAZQHN010000071.1:0-18881 GCA_045540615.1 Clostridia bacterium | reverse complement strand
CCGCTTGGCCTCCGACTTACCTTGATGGGGAAAGAGAAATGTGGATTGATGATGTTTATTACAAAATCAATGCAGGTTCACTTGTCATACGGATTCCGGGACAAAAAGTATATAGCAAGGGAGATTATAATTGTTATATGTTAACACTTGATTTTTCGAAACGCACCTTATCAAATTACAGCAGAAACAATTTTTCAGAGATTCAGCCTTTGTTTGTTTCTCCAATTTGGCAAGTGTTTCCAGCGGTTTTTACACCGGCACATAGTGATGATTATATTCGAATTTTTAAAAATTTAACAACGATTAATAATCCCGATATCAACAAAGAACCCTATTCAAAATCTCTTTTGAACGAACTTTTGCATTTAATTCTTGCAGATTCGTTCAAATATTATACACCTCAAACCAGTATGTCAAAAGATTGCATTGATGATGTTTGTAACTATATAAAACTTCATTACTCAGAAGACATAACGCTGGATGTTCTTGCGGACATAGCATACATCAACAAAAGCTACTTGATTCGTAAATTTAAGAAACGATTTAAGGTTTCTCCGATTTCATATCTGATACATTTTCGATTGGATATGGCGAAAAAACTGTTGTCTGAAACTGATTTGCCTATCAAAACCATCGTTCATCAATGCGGATTTCATGATTATTCTTACTTTTGCTTTATTTTCAAAAAAACATTTTCGATTACTCCGGCTCAATACAGAGCATCTAAAATTATGAATTTTTGATTTCTTCTGATTGCAAATAACAACAATCGCAGTTCCACGCTTTGATCAGAATATCCCCCTCCTTTTCCAGCCTTTTTCCTGTGACACCATTGTCAAATACTTTTGTATAACTGTAGCAGTTTTCTGTATATCCGTAAAAAGGCTTTAATTCTTCTGCCTGACCGTCTGCAATTTCAAATTCCAAAAACAGCTCCGCTTCTTCCGAATTGCAATATTTGGTATAGCAATAAGGTCTGCTGATGTGAAGAGGTCCCACCAATTCCAAACGGATACGATTCCAGATCCCAAGCACAATAAAATCTCCCGTACTCGTCTGAGAATCACGGCTTAAATTCCAGGGAACAATCTGGTGGTTTTCTCCTTTTTTGTTCCAGGAATCAAAACTGTCTTTTTGTCCGTAGTTACATGCCTTAACCTCTACCACCAATTCATTTTCGCCTTGGAAATCAAGAAATTCCGCAACATCTGCCACAGGACTGCCGAACATTCCCTCGTGTTCTCCCAACAGATGCCCGTTGACCCACACTCGACAATAATAAAAAACACCATCGAAGCATAAAAAGGCGTGTCCTTTGAAATCAGGCTGATCTATTGTGAATTTTTTTCGATAATACCATACTTTTTCATCTACCCACGAATAGAGCTGACTGTTGGTTCCTTGATAGGGATTTGGTATGATTCCCGCTTCTGACAAAGAATGATAGACGGAATTGGGTAGGGTTGTTTGATATTTCCAAACCCATTTTGTTTCCTCAGTATCCGCATAAAAAAACTCCCATTCACCGTTTAAGTCAATATGTCTGATTCCCTGTCTTTGTTCTATGTAATAGGGTTGGTTCAAGTTCATGAAAACACCTCCGACTCGATTATCGCAGTCTTCTTTTTTAGTGTCAACAAATTTCAAATTGTGAAATTTTCAATAGATTTTGTATCATTATCACTAGTGCAGACCAAAGGGGGACTGTAGTTTTATAAAATCATTGACAAGAAGAATGAAAAATGATAAAATAATGAATACAAAGTAACTTTTAGGAGGAAATAACATGAAAATTTTATTTCAGGGCGATTCTATTACTGATGTAGGAAGAAGCAGAGATACAAATGATATGATCGGATGGGGATATCCTTTGCTTGTAAAGGCAGCATTGGGATTGGAAGAACCAAATCAACACGAATTTTATAACAGAGGAATCAGCGGGAACCGTATTGTGGATTTGTATGCAAGAATTAAGGCAGATATTATTAATTTGAAACCGGATGTTATGAGTATTTTAATTGGAGTTAACGATGTTTGGCATGAATACAGAGAAGCAGGTCCTAATGGTGTGGACGCAGAAAAATATTTTAAGGTGTATTCTATGCTAATTGAGGAAGTAAAGGCTGCACTCCCTGATATTAAAATTATGATTTTGGAACCCTTTGCGTTGAAAGGGACGGGGAATGAAGCTCATTGGGACAGCTTCTATGCAGAAGTGAAGAAACGGGCAGAAAAAGCAAAGAAAATTGCAGAACAATATCACCTGACCTTTGTTCCACTTCAGGAAAAATTGGAACAGGCTGCCACAAAAGCACCGGCAAGCTATTGGTTGGTTGATGGTGTGCATCCCACATCAGCAGGGCATGAATTAATAAAAAATGAATGGCTTTGTGCAATGAAATCATTATAAAAAGAACTGCTCAGGACGGAATATTCCTGAGCAGTTTTCTCGTATAACGAAAGCCACGCGATACTGGTGGTCATGACTATTTGCAAAATCATCAATTTCGTTATTTCGTATTCCTATTTTCTATCTTATTTTCTGTATTCTCTTGGGGAGATTCCGATATATTTTTTGAATATCCTTGAAAAATAATTGGAATCGTCAAAACCAACCTGTTGGGCGATTTGAGTAATGCTTTTGTCTGTATTTTTCAGAAGAATGCAAGCTTTTTCGGCACGGTATTTATTGATATACTCAATAGGAGACTGTCCGGTTTCTTTTTTAAAAAGACTGCAAAAATAATGATCGGTCAGATGAAAACAGTCAGCAAGATGAGAGGTGGTCAGTTTGTTCTGATAATGTTGCGAGATGTACAGTAAAATATCTCCCATACGGTGCATTTTTGACTTTTTGATTAATAGCTCGTTTTCGGTTAAAGTTTCTGTTTTGTAATTTCTGACAATATAAGCCATAAGACCATAAACTAAGCTTTTTAGTTGCATGTCATAGCCTTCCTGCATCTCTCTTTGCTCTGCAAAAATTTGTTCAAAGCAATTGGTAATGAAGCTGTCATCTGTAATAAAGGGAACAAAACGGGCATTTTCACAAGCTACATCGGAAAAAAAGGCAGGAGTGATACGGATGCAAAAAAAACTTCCGGTTCCATCATTTTCTGTGGAATGGAGTTCGGTTTGGTTGACGATAAACAGATCTCCCGGTTTTGTGCAGTAGCTTTCTCCACTGCAAATTACAGTGCATGTTCCTGTTCTGAAATAGAGTAATTCTAAATTTTCGTGCCAATGAAGAGGGTAATAATCCTTTTCGTTTACATAGCGGAATTTAATGGGAAAGTTTTTTTCCATGGGCGCTATGGGATCATATAAATCAATTTGATTCATTTGCTTCTCCAATCGTAAAATTGTGCTAATAATAAGAAATTATGTTATAGAATTTCTGATAAATATATTATATAATAGAATAAAATAGATGTCAATAGAAAGATGGAAAGAAAATTTGTGCTAAGGAGGAATCCCTATGGCAGGAATGAATCAACCTTGGAATTATGCTATGGAGCCATTTCGGATGGCAGATAATCTTTATTTTGTTGGATGTGTTGCGGCATCCTCTCACCTGATTACCACAGAGGAAGGGCATATTCTGCTTGATACAGGATATCCTCAGAATCTTTATCAGGTGATTGATTCTATTTACCGACTTGGATTTAACCCACGTGACATTCGCTATATTGTTCATTCTCACGGACATTATGATCATCTGGGTGCCACAAAGGCTTTGGTGGAATTAACAGGTGCCAAAACCTTCTTGGGGAAGGATGACCGAGAATATGCCAATGGAACTCTTGATTTAACTTGGGCAAAAGAGCTGGGATTTACTTATTATGAAGCCTTTGAACCTGATGTTTTGCTGAAAGACGGAGATGTGATTCGTTTAGGAGAAACTGAAATTGAAGTGGTATCCACTCCGGGACACACACCCGGAACCATGTCCTTTTTCTTTGATGTGACATTTGAGGGGAAGACCTATCGTGCGGGAATGCACGGAGGGGTAGGAACAAATTCTATGGAAACCCGGTTTTTAGAAAAGTATGGTCTTAGTACTGATTGCAGACAACAGTTTATAGAAGGCTTGGAAAGACTGAAAGAGAAAAAGGTGGATCTGTTTGTAGGAAATCATGTTCATAACAATCAGACCCGAGAAAAATATGAAAGAATGATGGCAGGGGAGAAAAATCCCTTTATTAATTCAGAGGAGTGGGTTCCTTTCCTCAATCGATGCCGGCTTAATCTTGAACATGCTTTGGAAAAGGAGACTGTAAAATGAAAACATACAAAATTGCGGTAATTCCGGGTGACGGTATCGGAACAGAGGTAGTAAATGAAGGAATTAAGGTGTTAAATCGCGTGGCAGAGCTTGATGGTGGATTTTCTTTTGAGTTTACTCATTTCCCCTGGGGCTGTGAATATTATCTGGAAAAGGGAGAAATGATGCCTGAAAACGGGATTGAACTTCTTTCTGAATTCGATGCGATTTATTTGGGTGCAGTAGGTGCGCCTACCGTTCCTGACCATATTTCTTTATGGGATTTATTGCTTAAAATTCGCCATGAATTTGACCAGTATATCAATTTACGACCTGTGAAGCTGTTAAAGGGTGCTGAATGTCCTTTGACGGGTGTGACCTGCGAAGAAATCGATATGACGGTAATTCGTGAGAATAGCGAAGGGGAATATGCCGGAGCCGGAGATTGGTTATATAAAGGTCAACCCAATGAAGTTGTGTTGCAAACGGGAGTGTTCTCCAGAAAGGGAACAGAGCGTGTTATTCGCTATGCGTTTGAGGTTGCAAGAGAAAAGAAACAAACCTTGACCAGTATCAGCAAAGGAAATGCTCTCAATTATTCTATGGTATTCTGGGACAGTATTTTTAAAGAAGTTGCAAAGGAATACCCTGATGTAGAAACTCAATCCTTGCTGGTGGATGCGGCGAGTATGTTTTTTGTCAAAGATCCTAAACGGTTTCAAGTTGTGGTTACCTCTAATTTGTTTGGTGATATTATTACCGATTTGGGTGCCGCTATTGCAGGTGGCATGGGTTTGGCAGCTGGTGCAAATTTAAATCCGGAAGGAAAATTCCCTTCCATGTTTGAACCGGTTCATGGTTCGGCTCCTGATATTGCTGGAAAAGGAATTGCCAATCCTCTGGCTGCAATTTGGTCAGTTAGCCAGATGCTGGACTTTTTCGGTCATGAGGATTGGGGTGCAAAAGTACTTGATGCGATTGAACAAATGCTTGTTGCTCATGATTGCCTGACCCCGGATATGGGCGGAACGGCAACCACATCTGAAATCGGAACAAAATTATTAACTTATTTATAAAGAAAGGTGAAGTGTTATGAAAATTTTAATGATTGGTGCTCATCAGGATGACAACGAATTCCGTTGCGGAGGCTTGGCTCACAAATATGTAAAACTGGGTCATGAGGTAACCTTCCTCAGTATGTGTAACGGATGCGGAGGTCACCATATTCTGACCCCGGCAGAAACGACTGCAACCCGTGCAAAGGAATCTCAAGCAGTAGCAAAGCTGTTAGGAATAACTTATGATGTATGGGAAGATATGAACGACTGTACTTTAATGGATACTCTGGAAAATCGCAGACGCTTGATTCGTTATATCAGACGGATTTCTCCGGATTTGATTATCGCACACAGAACAAACGATTATATGGCCGACCACCGTATGTCAGGTCAATTGGTTCAGGATGCATCTTATATGCTGATTGTTCCTCATGAATGTCCTGACGTTCCTGCTATGAGTAAAATGCCTGTAATTATGTACAATGAAGATCATTTCAAAAATCCTGATTTCCGCGGAGATATTGTACTGGATATGGATGATGAAATTGATACCAAACTGAAAATTGCAGATCTGAATGTATCTCAGGTGTATGAATGGCTGCCTTATACAGAAGGTGAAACGGTTCCGGAAGGAAAGGAAGAACGGTTTGAATGGCTTAAGGGAATGAATATCACGTCTGAAACAACGGACGAAGAAGTAATGGCTGCACCTCGCGGATATGCGGTTCGTTATGCAAAAACTGCAGCCCGCTTCAGAAAAGAACTGATAAAACGGTACGGTGAAGAAAAGGGAAGTAAAATCCGTTACGCGGAAGCATTTGAAGTGTGTGAATACGGTTCTCCTCTTACCGAAGAACTGAAAGCAACCTTATTCCCATTCTAAAAAGGTAAACTGTTATGAAAAAAGAAGAATTATTAAAGAGAATTGGTTCTGTGGAACAAATCGGCGGAATCAGAGATGTGATTTTAAATGATGGCAAGGCGAAGGGGGTTCGTGCCATTGAAATTAATACCGGAAAGCTTCGTCTGACTGTATTGCCGGACAGGTCTATGGATATTGCTCAGGCAGACTATTGCGGAAATGCATTTTCTTGGATTTCAAAAACCGGGATTGTTGCCCCTGAATATTATGAAAAGAACGGCATGGAATGGCTCCGTGGTTTTTACGGCGGATTGGTGACTACTTGCGGGTTGAAAAACATTGGCAGTCCCAGAGAAGATGTTGGACTTCACGGCCGTATTGCTAATACTCCTGCTGAAAAGGTAAGCGTGTTTGCTGATTGGGTAGGGGACGAATACATCATAAAGGTATCAGGTGAAATGCGTGAATCTGTAGTGTTTGGTGAAAATTTGGTGCTGAAAAGAACCATTACCACCAAGCTGTTTTCTGATGAATTTACGTTAGAGGATACAGTTGTGAATATGGGATTCCAAGAAGAAGGGGTTTCCCTTTGTTATCATTGCAATTTTGGTTATCCTTTGGTGACAGAAGGAGCTAAAATTCTTAATGTTCCTTCTGAAATAGCAGATATTACTGCACCTATTCACGGCAAGGAAGAGGAGTGTATTCCGGTGGAATATTCCGATGATATTGTAACAACCGGGATTGTCAATGACCAAATGGCGGCATACATTACCTTCAAACGTGATACCTTGCCTGAATTCTTAATTTGGAAGATGCTGGGGGAAAGCGAGTATGTAGTCGGTCTTGAGCCAAGAACCAGTAATTTGGGGGGTCAGACTCTATTGGATCGCAATGAGGATGTAAAATTAAAGCCCTTCGAGGAAATGAAGACCTATTTAAAATTTGCAGTAAAAATGAAATAGTATATGATGATTAAAAAAGAAACGCCTTAGATTTTGAGGCGTTTCTTTTTATAGAACGAAAATTATGCGTTTGTCTGCTCCCTCGTTATATGGGAGGAGATTTATTATTTTTTGATAAGTTCTTGAGGAATTAGAGTATAATCAAACATGATTTCAGAACGATTATCCACAATCAGTTGTTTATTTATTACCCGTTCTGTTTCCTTTTCAATTGTAATTTTATAAATTTGAGAAATCCGATAAAGGGTTTCTTTTTCTTTTATGTAATGAAGATTTTCTTCAACAATTTCATATCTCCACGGAAAAGGAGCCCGGCTTCTCAATTCGCCGTGCAATTCCTGTTCATCACACCAAATGATTAATTGAATATCCTGATCAGTATTGTTCCGAAACCGGAAATCCTGATTGTTATAGTTTACGGATGTTCCGGAAGAAAAGGGGATTCTGATTTCACCATCCGGCGCAAGTGCATCGGAATGTTTGTGAAATTCAATCACTTCCATGGGACTGTGCTGTGTCAGCCAATTGACAGTATGTCCAAGATTGCAAAGACCGCCGCCGATTCCGGGCTTGATTTTATTTCCTTCTAGGACACGACCATCCAGATATCCTTTTCTTTTGGTGGTATTTCCTACTGTTTTCCAAAAAGAAAATACTTCTCCGGGATGAATCATCAATCCGTTTAATTCTTTACAAGCAAGGATGATATTGGTTCTTTTGTTTTGCTGAAGAATTGGATCAATTCCTTTTCCCTGCTTGATTACGTGGGAACTGTGACTGATAATAACATGGGGGAGCAGCTGTTCTTCTTTTGATTTTGCAAATACCTGATTACTGCATTTGTCTTGAAGATGTCTTTTAATAATTTCTTTTTGTTGAGAAATGGCATAACAGGTAGGGTTGATTTCACAAAACAGCATCCCTTTTTTCCATAACATAATGATTGACCTCTCTTTCAATACCTCCCATTCTGTTTCGGAGGTGCTTGTTTCTTTTCCAAATCCAAAGAATGATAAATTCCAAGTGCCTGCGGATTCCAATTCTTCGTTCTTCTTTTAATTTTATGAAATGAACCAGAATAGAGGGGATTTTTGCTTTATTCGCCCCGTAAATATCAGTAAAAATCTGATCGCCGATCATAAGTACTTCATTTTTTTTAAGCTTCAATTGCAAGATAGCCTTTTCATAGCTTTCAGGATTTGGTTTTTCTGCATCACAGATAAACATTGTGTTGATATTTTTATTGAACCGTTCAATTCGCTGTTGATCGTTGTTGGAGAGAAGAAGGGTTTTGAATCCTGATTGATGAAGCGTATCAAACAACTGTTCGACTTGAGGGGTAGCATCATCGCCATGGTGAACTAAAGTGTTGTCAATATCAAAAATCAATCCGCGATATCCTAAACGGTATAGTTTTTCAAAATCAATACAATATACATTTTTTACATATTCCCAAGGATAAAAACAACGAAACATAATTTTTTCTCCTTTATGTTTTATCCTATTATATCATAGTTTGACATAAAATGTCAAATCTATTATAAAAATGAAGGATGATAGCTGAATAAAACCAAAACCATACAAATTTTTATTGTATGGTTTTTTCATCTTTTTTTATTGTTTGATTGTTTTTGGTGTTTGGATTATGATAAATACCGCAATTCTGAATGGCGTTTGCTACCAATGTTCCCAAAAGTTTAATTCCTTTTTCGTTTGGATGTATTAAATCATCACACAAATATTCTTCTTTTCGAGGATACATTTGAAAAAACAAATCGTTAATGGTGATGTCCTCTTCTTTGAATGCTTCAAGAAGAGCGTTGTTGTATCTTAAAATATCACAATTACGGTGTGCGGGGGGCATAGGTCCTTTTAATTCTGCTTTTTTATCACTGACAGGAGTGCTTGTTGCAAAAATGATTTTTGCCCCTGTTTTTTTTAATTCTCTTAAAATGATTTTCATATTTTTGATGTATTCGGAAATATCAATAAAGCAACCATCTTCATGATATAAAATGGCAGTATCCCAAAGTCCGGCATTGAAATGAATGATATCAGGAGTAGGAAATTCATTTAGCCAAAACCGAAGAGAATTGAGAACATAAGAGGAAAATCTGCAATTTTCGGTGGGTGCAAATACTTGATAATTGTTTCCTAACTGTGAAATTACCTCATTTTGATAAAACATTCGAATAGAGTCACCAATAAGCAAAACCTTCACTCTTTTCACCTCACATATTTCCGCTTTTATCTATGGAAATCACTTTTATATATTTCTTTGTGCAACTTGTTTTCAGAGATGTTCCTACGGTGGAGGCAATTTGATTTTCTTTGGATGGAATGAAATTTTCTTCATCTGAGGCATAAACTCTGTAATAACAGTGATTTCTGTCTTCTACTTCGCTCCAATAAATGGTTCCATCAGAAATTTCCAAGTTTTCTGCAAATACAGTTTCTTTTTTTGTAATATAATCAGTAGTAAAATAAGTCACACTTTCCGGTTTAAGGGTATATACAGGAGTGGAACACTCTATTATGTCGGCAAAGTTTTGCATATCACCAAAGGAATTGTAGGGTGGATTGTTGGCATCGTATTCATAAACTCTAATGTTTTGGTTAAAAAGATCGGAACAAAGAGAAACGGGGGTTGCCTCTTTATTTCGATTTACAATTCCTATAGTTACAGTTTTATCTCGGTTAAAAATTCCGCAAGCTCTCAAATTCTTATCAGAACATTCAATGTCCAGTACCTTGGAATTTCGTTTGAAAAATTTGGTAAGAAGACCAATACACCAGTAATGAAGTCGTGGTTTATAATCTTCATTTTCGTCATCCCATTTCAAGAATCCCCATTTGTTGTACTTGCTGTCTGCGGTGGTACTGAAGAATTGTTCTCTTTCGCCCCATTTTCTTGCATACTCATCGTCACTTGAGGAATAAGCACAGCTGTAGGGGTCGGGATGGTCAATATAAGACCAGTAGGCAAGGGCAAAAACTCCTGCATTAATCGCTGAAAATGCCATTTCGGTAAGCATGAGTCCACAATATGCCTGTTCATGTTCGTCTGAAAAATAGCGGTTGGTATCAATGACAATTCCTTTGTTGAATGTCAACTGCCCTGCATTTTTTTGAATTCCGATTTCTCCCAAAATCACTCTTTTTCCAAAACATCGAATAGCTTTATTAACGATTTCTTTGCATTTTTCACCAAAAAAATCGTAAAAATCCAAATTATAAATGTCGTGTTCCCGTTCGTAGATGTGGACGCAAAAGTCTTCTGAAATGCTTGCCATGTTTTCAATAGCGTAATCAACAGTATCCCAGTTTTTATATTCACTTGCATCGGTTGCAAGAAGTCCAATAGGAAGATTGTATTTTTGAAATGCAGCAAAAAGCCCTTCGTGGTATTTTTTAAACAAGGGTAAATCATTCATCAGAACGCCCCACATAACACAAGACATTTCGTTGGAAAAGCAGTAGTAACGAATATGTTTTACCTCTTTTTCGTAATAAAGGTAAGCTAAACGTTTTGCAACATCTTCACAGTACTGGTTGATTTCTTCGTCGGAAAAATGAGTTTTTCCCATTCCCGGTGTGAAATACATGGGAGTATCTGTCCATTTTTGCATTTTTTCATAATAGTCTGCAAATTCATCCATCGCTTCTTTCGTCCAGTCAGAAAATCCGGCAAAGGTACGCATGAACCCGGGAGAGGTTTCCCGATAACATTTGCAGATATATTGTTCAAAATGCTCTTTATCAATGATATGATACATGGTTGCATCATTATTGTGAAATCCTACACCACCAAAGATAGGTGCAAATTGATGTTTTTTGATTGTAATTTTAGTCATTGACATTCTCCTTTTTTATATTTTATATTATTATATCACCCTTCAATTCATATGAAAAGATATTATTTGGACATAAAATATAATTATATTGACTTTTTGAAGAAGAAATAAAACCTATCAACTGCTTTCCTAATGGTTGTTTTTAAAAGGATTCTATTTTTGTTATTTTATTGTAGTTCGTATAATTTCTTCTGCGTTGCCGGGATCGTCTGCAACGACAAGAATAATCAGTTTTCCTTTCTGATATAGGAAGGGATGTTCTAATTTTGGAACTTCTGCCGGCAAATAGGTTTCGTAACTTTGCTTTCTTGTCTGAACATATTCCTCTAACAGTTTCTTTACCTGATTTGCATCTTTCTTTTTCTTTACTTCAAAGACAGCAATTTCCTCTGCGGTTGCACCGCCACCAATAAATCCTGAAGCATTGGCTGTAATTTCGGAATCAATACCATGAGTTTTACAAAGCATCTTATAGCCAATTTGCCCCATTTCATCTGCAAAAGAAATGTTGTCTTTTAGCTGAGCAGCAATCAGACTGACATCATAATCGCTTACAATCGGTTCCTCCGGTTGGGTGTTTGCAGCCGCCAATACTGCTTCCGGGTCATAGACGGTATGGTTTTTCAAATATTGTAGCCATTTTTCGTAATATTCTTGATTCAAATGAATTCCGTCAATATTACTTCCTTCCGGTAAAAATCCATTTTCATCGGACAGGGCAGAGGAGATATCTAAATAATATGCTCCCATATCTGCTGCCATTTGTTCCAATGAGGCATTGAAATCGGCAATATAATCGTTTCTCAATCTGCCTTTGTTGTGTTCTTCCCATGAAACGGGAAGAATGGATTGGATATAAACGTAAGATTCCGGATGGGTTTGCTTGATTGTATCAATCAGATTGCGGTATTTTTCCATAAAGGCATCTTTGTTTGAAGGCTCAATTAGTTCGTTGATGCCAAGCATAATGTAGATTTTTTTGTATTGGTCATTTTGAATGCGGTCTAAAATAGAACCGCCGCCACCGGGAGCATCAACACTTCCCAAGCCTGTAATAGAGAGAGCGGTACTGCATAGGAAATTACTGTTCACAAGGTTGGTACTCATCTGGAATCCTGCTGTCAAAGAATCTCCTACAAAAGCAGCATCGTCAAAATAACTGTCATTTACGGCTTCCCCTTCTTCTACTCTTCCGTAAGGTTGGAAATGGGCATAAGGAGAGGTTTCTACACTTGCTGAAATTTTTTCTAAAGTACCTTTTGTCATAAAGGTAGGTGCACTGTAAAAGAAAAGAATATCTTTTAAATTATTGTTATGAAGATATTTTAATACGTCTCCTTGGAAATAACGTAAATCAATCAAATGAATACTTTCAAAATGGTTGGCTAAAAAGGGAGCAAGACCGTGGGCATAGGAATCTTTAAAAATGGCAAGGTGCCGTCCGTTTTGTTCTGTCCCGTGAATAACAGTCAATCCGTGATTGCCGTCAAGAAAATAAGAGTATTGATCCTTTTTGGTTAAATGATCTTCAAAGTAAAGGGAGTTATGCTCAATATTTTCTTCCGGAAAAGAAAGTGTTGCTTGTTTATCAGTTTGGTAGACTGTTAATGTATCCGGTTTTGCAGGAACCAAGCCTTTTGAATAGGTTGTTCCCAAAAAAGAATGAGAAATATCCACAGGATTAAACCATTCATCTCCTAAAGGCTCATATCCCAAAAACTGTCCCAAATATTCATAAGATAAACGACTTCCGTAGCTGGTTTGATGATGATCTGTTTTGTAATAAATGTATTCTTCTTTGTGATTCCAAAGTAATCCGGATGGATCTGCTACTGCAATACCCGAATCTTTGAATTCTTTTAAAATTGCCTGATTCAGATTTAAAATGACAGGATTATAAACATGTTCCGGCAATTTATCTCTTAAAATTTCAAAGGCAGGAGGAACAACGGAGAAGGTAATTTTGAATCTGCCCAAGGCTTGTAAGGCTTTCACTGCATTGATATTTTGAATAACAGTTTCTTGCTCTAACAGCGGCGGTTTTTCGATTAAATAACCATCTGCCGCGAAATATACACCGTTGTTTTCCGGTTTTCCTAAAAGAATTTCAACGCCTGCCCGTTTTTTTACAAGGAAATCCCGGGCGAATAATTGATCATTTACAAAGCTTTCAAATTGTTTCATAAATGTTCCGTTTCCCAATGTCTGAAAAGAAGGGGAAGGGAATTTTTGCAAATATCGGTTTTCTAAGGAAGAATATTCTTTTTTGGGGCAAAATAGATTGCATAAAACCAAAAGAAGGAAAATTCCGATTGCAATACGGTTGAAAATTTTAAATTGTTTATTCATATCACTTTTCCTCCTTTAAAATCTGAAATACAGAAAAGGATTGTAGGATGTTCCTGCCAAATAAATCAAGCATAAGAAAAATAACAGTAAAGCAGGAATCAGTAAAAACAGGGGATTTTTACGGTAAAATTTCATGCCAAGTTTTTGCCCTAAAGGAAGCATGGAAATAAATGCAATGAACAACATCATTTTATAAGATAAAAATGCATATTTTGCTGCAGAGTCAATGAATCTTCCTGTAAAACCAAACATGGCTCCTAAATAACGAAACGCATCTGTCAAATTGGTTGCTGCAAAAAAGACCCAACCAATCATAACAAAAAAGAGGGTGTATGCAATTCGAAGTAATTTAGGAATTTTTTTGACTTTATCAAGCAACCATTCTTTTTCTAAAATTAATAATGCTGCATAATAAAGTCCCCAAATAATAAAGTTAAAGCTTGCACCATGCCAAAATCCCGTTAGTCCCCATACGATCAATAGGTTGAGTTTCAATCTGCTTGGAGAAACTCTGTTTCCGCCTAAAGGGATGTAGACATATTCTTTGAACCAACTGCTTAAGCTGATGTGCCACCGTCTCCAAAAATCAGTAATGGAAACAGCGGTATAAGGATAATTAAAGTTTTTATCAAAATAAAATCCAAACATTCTGCCGAGGCCGATTGCCATATCGGAATAACCGGAAAAATCAAAATAAATCTGAAAGGTAAATGCAATGATTCCAAGCCATGCACCTACAGCAGAAAGGTGAGTGCTTGCGTGCATGGTATCCCATAAAAGTCCGATGTTATTAGCAATTAAAACTTTTTTTGATAGACCGACAATAAAATAAAGAATTCCCGAACAAAATCCTTGCGGAGTAATGGTACGGTGGTTTAATTGCTCTTCGATGGTTGTATATCTGACAATCGGTCCTGCAATAAGCTGTGGGAATAAAGAGACATAGGTGCCGAAAGAAATTAGATTTTTTTGCGGTTGTGCTTTCCTTCTGTAAACATCAATTACATAAGACATTGTTTGAAAGGTATAAAAGGAAATTCCAATAGGGAGTGCAATATGAAGCAAAGGAAGACTTCCGGGAATCAACGGATTGATGATACTTCCGATAATAAAGTCAGTATATTTAAAGAAAAGAAGAACTCCGAGGTTGATTATGATTGAGCCGATTAAAATTGCTTTTTTATAGGGTTCCCAACGTTCCAACGCCAGACCGCAAGCAAAATTAAACAGAATAGAAAATAGCATGGCGATAATATAAACAGGTTCTCCCCATGCATAAAAAACAAGACTAAATAGAAGAAGTACAAGATTTTTTGCCTTATCCGGTACTAAAAAATAGGCAAGAAGTACTGCCGGTAAAAAATAAAGTAAAAACAGTGTGCTGGAAAAAATCATAAAAGCAACCCCAATTCCCCAAAAAATACAAATTTTCGTGTTCTTTTATTGTATCATAAATAGAAGGAAAAGGCAATCCTTTTTGTCGAAGAATCCAAAAAAATGTTTGTTTTTCAGATTTGTTCTTAAAAATGAGGAAAATTTTCTTGTTTTTCTTGACATTTTACAAAAGAATTGCTATAATTGTAATAATACAATAAAGCAAATAACAGAGAGGAGTAATCGAGTATGACAGATGAAAAGATTATTATGGAAGGCATTACCTTTGATGATGTACTGTTAGTTCCTCAAAGATCAGAAGTTCTTCCGAAAGAAATTGATCTTTCCACGAATTTGACCAAAAAGATTAAGTTGAATATCCCCTTGATGAGTGCGGCGATGGATACGGTAACGGAAGCTCAATTTGCAATTGCTATTGCCAGAGAAGGCGGAATTGGAATTATTCACAAAAACATGTCGATTGAAGAACAGGCAACAGAGGTGGATAAGGTGAAACGTTCGGAAAACGGCGTTATTGTAAATCCTTTTTATCTGCATCCGGATAATACCTTGGCAGAAGCAGATGCTTTGATGGGTAAATTTAAAATTTCCGGTGTTCCGATTACCGACCAATCGGGTAAACTGATTGGTATTCTGACCAATCGTGATTTGCGTTTTGAGAGAGATTTTTCCAAAAAAATCAGCGAGGCAATGACTAGTGAAAATCTGATCACGGCACCTGTAGGCACTACACTGGAACAGGCAGAACAAATTTTGCAAGGGCATAAAGTAGAAAAATTGCCTATTGTTGACAGTGAAGGATATTTGAAAGGCTTGATTACTATTAAGGATATTGAAAAAGCAGTTCGTTATCCTAACTCTGCAAGAGATGCTTCCGGTCGTTTGTTGGTCGGTGCTGCAATCGGCGATACCCCTGATTTATACGATCGAGTGAATGCTTTGATGAAGGCGGGCGTTGATGTTGTTGTATTTGACTCTGCTCACGGTCATTCAGTTCGTATTGTCAATTCTGTTGCAAAGTTGAAAAAAGCATACCCTGAGTTACAGGTGATTGTTGGTAATATTGCAACCGGAGCTGCTGCTAAAGATTTAATTGAAGCAGGTGCGGATGCGCTAAAAGTCGGTATGGGTCCCGGTTCTATCTGTACTACTCGTGTGGTAGCAGGAATCGGTGTTCCTCAGATTACTGCCATTCGTGAAGTTGCAAAGGTTGCTCAGCAGTATGGCATACCCGTGATTGCAGATGGTGGTATTAAATTTTCCGGTGACCTGCCCAAGGCAATTGCTGCAGGTGCAGATGTAATTATGATTGGTAGTTTGTTTGCAGGCTGTGAAGAAAGTCCCGGGGAAATTGAAGTATATCAGGGCAGAAATTATAAAGTGTACCGTGGTATGGGCTCCTTGGCTGCTATGGCTGACGGAAGTAAAGACCGTTATTTCCAGACGGGAGCGAAGAAATTAGTACCGGAAGGGGTAGAAGGCCGTGTGCCTTACAAAGGACCTCTTGCAGATACTGTGTACCAGTTGTTGGGCGGTTTGCGTTCCGGTATGGGTTATTGCGGAACCAAGGATATTCCTACCTTGAAGAAGGAAGGAAAGTTTGTGAGAATCAGTAACAACAGTTTGCGTGAAAATCATCCTCACGACATTCAGATTACCAAAGAAGCTCCCAACTATTCTTTCTCTCAATAATACCAGAAAAACAGAACCGGCGCAGTCAGATATGTGTCGGTTCTTTCTTTGTGCATAAGGGGTGATAAGATGAATTACAATAAAACCATCGCAGTCAGTATGGTAGGCTATATTGTACAGGCTGTCGTCAATAATTTTGCTCCGTTACTGTTTTTGCTGTTTCGAAAAACCTGGGGATTAACTGTAGAGCAGATTGCATTCTTATCTGTATTTAATTTTGGGATTCAGTTTGCAGTAGATTTCTTATCTTCTAAATTTGCAAGTAAAATCGGATATCGAACCTGTATTGTTTTTGCGCATGTCAGTGCAGCGATAGGATTGTTTGGACTTGCGGTTTTTCCAAATTTATTTTCAAATCCGTACTATGGGTTGTTGTTTGCGGTAGTATTTTATGCAATCGGCGGAGGCTTGATTGAGGTGTTGGTCAGTCCTATTGTGGAAGCCTGTCCGACAGAACGGAAAGAGGCAACCATGAGCTTACTCCATTCTTTTTATTGTTGGGGACAGGTTGGAGTAATTGCAATCTCAACCGGATTTTTTGCTCTGTTCGGGATTGAAAACTGGAGAATTATGGCGTTTCTGCTTGCTTTGATTCCGGCAATCAATGCGATATTCTATTGTTTGGTTCCAATCAGAACTTTAGAGGATAATACAACCCCCATGTCCTTGAAATCATTGTTTCGTCAGCCTGTATATTGGTTGTTTTTGCTTTTGATGCTTTGCTCCGGTGCCAGCGAATTAACGGTTTCGCAGTGGGCATCAGCTTTGGTAGAGGATGCATTGGGAGTGAGTAAAACCATCGGTGATTTGGCAGGTCCCATGTCTTTTGCGGTTATGATGGGGATTTCCAGAGTGTTTTATGCAAAATACAGTGAGACCATTCCTTTGCCGAAAATGATTTTTGGCTGCGGTATTCTTTGCGTTATCAGTTATTTGATGATTGGTTTGGCACCAATTCCATGGATAGGCTTGCTTGGTTGTGCCCTGTGCGGATTTTCTGTGGGAATTATGTGGCCGGGAACTTACAGTCTTGCAGCAAAAAAATTGCCCGCAGGAGGAACTGCCATGTTTGCTTATCTTGCTTTGGCAGGAGATGCAGGCTGTTCTTCAGGTCCCGGACTTGCAGGAGTAGTATCCAATGTAACCGGGGATAATTTTCAACTTGGTATTTTAGCTGCAACCATTTTCCCCATTTTGTTGGTATTTGGTATGATAAAATTTTTAAAAAAATAAGAAAAATGCTTGACAAAAAGGAAAAAAGTGTGTATAATAATTAAGGTGTAAAGGAAAAATACTTTACAGCCTTAGGCAAGGAGGTTGAATCGGATGCAGAAAAATGCAGAAATCGGAATGCTTTTGGATTGCTATCAAAATCTGATTACGCCCCGTCAAGCTGATGTTTTAGCTCTTTATTACGAAGAGGATTTATCTTTAACAGAAATTACAGAACATTATGCTATTACCCGCCAAGCGGTGCTTGATTTAATCCGTCGTGGTGAAAAACAGTTATATTATTATGAAGAACGATTGGGGTTGTTGAAAAGAAAAACCCATAATCAGGAATTGTTAGAGCAGTTGCGGAACAAAACATCGCAGCTTTCTGAAAAATGCGCCAATGAAATTCTTTCTTTGGCAGAACAAATGGAGTGAAAGAGAAATGGCATTTGAAAATTTAGCAGATAAGCTTTCTCAGACCTTCGCCAAATTAAGGGGGAAAGGAAAGCTGACTGAAAGCGATATCAAGGTTGCTATGAGGGAAGTAAAGCTTGCCCTTTTGGAGGCGGATGTCAGCTTCAAAATTGTAAAAGAATTTATTTCCAATGTTTCAGAGCGTGCGGTAGGAGCAGAGGTGTTGGAAAGTCTGACTCCGGGACAGCATGTGATTAAAATTGTAAATGAAGAATTGACTGCGTTGATGGGTGGCGAGGCAGAAAAACTGACCTATTCATCAAATCCTCCCAGCGTATATATGCTGGTTGGGCTGCAAGGGGCAGGAAAAACCACTACTTGTGCAAAGCTTGCAGGCTTGTTGCGGAAGGATGGAAAACGTCCTTTGTTGGTTGCTTGTGACGTCTACCGTCCGGCGGCAATCAAGCAACTGCAGGTTGTAGGAAAACAGCTGGATATTCCGGTGTATGCTGAAGAAGATTGTAAAGACCCTGTGGGTATTTCAGAGCGTGCCCTTCGTCATGCAAGAAGTAATCTGAATGATGTGGTACTGATTGACACTGCAGGTCGGCTTCATATTGATGAAACCCTGATGGGAGAGTTGTGCGATATTAAATCGGCAGTGAAACCTCAGGAAATTTTACTGACTGTGGATGCTATGACCGGTCAGGATGCGGTCAATGTTGCTCAAAGCTTTCACGAGCAATTGTCGGTTGACGGTGTTATTTTAACTAAGCTTGACGGGGATACCCGAGGCGGTGCGGCTCTTTCTGT
>JAZQHN010000070.1:0-3296 GCA_045540615.1 Clostridia bacterium | reverse complement strand
ATTCAATGCACGAATAACACCTCTGCAAAGTGCTTCTGCAGCCTTGCTCTGAAATTCGTCTGTTTTCATTAATGCAAGTTCTGTTGGATTACTGATAAACGCAATCTCTGTTATTACGGCAGGGGCAATTGTTTTTCTGATCACAGCCATCTCTGCCCCATCTGTAATTCCTCTATCATATCGGCCAAGTGCTGCAACCAATTCTTCTTGCAATAATGTAGCAAAACGATAACTGGTTATTTTTTGTTCCATTGTCGGATTACCATCCGGATAATAAAGAACCGTTGTTCCATGTGCTTCAGAACTGGTAAAGGAATTATTGTGAACACTTAAAAAAAGTGTTGCATTCATTCTGTTTGCAATTTCAGGACGTTCAAATAAATCAACCGCTACATCTGTTGTTCTGGTCATATATGTTTTTACTCCGGATGATTTTAACAATTCATTTGCTTTCAGCGCAATGGCAAGATTGATATCTTTTTCATAAGTTTCTCCTGTAGATTCTCTTCCAACAGCACCTACATCACTACCGCCATGACCCGGATCAATCACAACCAGTAATTCTTTTGCTGCATCATTTAATACAGTTGCCGAAACAGGCGGTGCAACAAAAGGAACAGGAGTTGCTGTTGGCTCCGGTGTAGAATCAGGCTCATATGATGGCGTTGGCTTTGGTGTAACAACAGGAGCCGATGTAGAAATTACAGGCGGTGCAGATTGCGTAGGTGTCGGTATTGGTGTAGATGGTACTATTTCCTTTATTACCACATCAAGATATAATTCACGCTTGTCATTTGAATAAGAAATATGATATTCTGATCGTTCTTCCAGCTCCACTACCAAACGTCCGATATAAGGAATCGTACGATACTGAGACCACCGAATTTCCTTTATCAGTTCACTTTCTCCATTTATTTTTCCGCTTCCGTCATGAACCTTAGCATCCGGAAAATTAATGACAATCCTTGTTTCATTCAATATTAGGTCGACCACATCGGTAATAGGTGCATCAGCTGAAACAGTAATACGGTGTTTATTCATATTATAAGATATATCTGTAATTGTAAAATTGCAAATCTGATCTACCGACACTGTTTTTGTACTTTGCTCCCAACCTACCGATAATCCGAGATGCTCCGACACGAACCGTACAGGAATCATAGTTCTGTCATTAATGATTTTTGCAGGAACATCCATCATCACCACATCGCCATTGATTTTTGCTGCAGCAGCATCTACTGTCAATATGATTTCTACATCATCTGATGTAATCACAACCTGACGGGTATTGTTTTTCCATTCAACAGTCGCTCCAAGCTCTTCAAAAAGTCCTCTGGACGGAACCAATGTTCTGTCATGAATTATTACGGGAGGAACGTCAAACGAAAGTGGTGTTCCGTTTATTTTTAATGTTATTACTTCATCGTGCTGATGAACTGCTCCATCATAATAAAGACTGATACTATGTACCGTTGTAGAAAAAAACAACATCAAGCACAAACATAAACAAAATATTTTTCTTTTCATCTTTTTCTTCCTTTCTTTTGTCAAAAAATCCCCCTTTTAATTAAAATACGACAACATAAATTCATTTCCTCTTAACATTTTTATTACAACCATGTTTTTTGAACCTGTCTGCCAAAGTGTTCATATGCACCGGGGGCCGCAATTCTGCCTCTGGGAGTTCTGTCTATAAACCCAATTTGCATAAGATAAGGTTCATATACATCCTCAAGTGTTGATGATTCCTCACCGATGCAAGCAGCCAATGTTTCCAGTCCTACAGGGCCTCCGTTAAATTTATCAATAATAGTTAAAATCAGTTTTTTATCGATTGCATCCAATCCAAGGCGATCCACTTCCATCAGATTCAATGCCATATCTGCAACCTCCTTGTTAATCACACCATCTCCTTTTACCTGAGCAAAATCACGAACACGACGCAAGAGACGGTTTGCAATACGGGGCGTTCCTCTTGCACGAAGAGCTAATTCATTCGCTCCTTTTGTCTCAATATCAATTCCAAGAATTCCGGCTGAACGAACAATAATATCCATCAATTCATTTGGTGTATACATTTCAAGACGTGCCAAAACACCAAATCTGTCACGTAAAGGTGCAGATAAATCCCCCGCCCTTGTAGTAGCACCTACCAATGTGAATTTTGGCAAATCGAGACGGATGGATTTTGCTGAAGGACCTTTTCCAATCATAATATCCAATGCATAATCTTCCATCGCAGGATACAATATTTCTTCCACCATTTTAGAAAGACGGTGAATTTCATCGATAAATAACACATCGCCGTCAGAGAGATTGGTTAAAATTGCCGCAAGATCACCCGGTTTTTCAATGGCTGGTCCTGTTGTAATTTTAATATTAACGCCCATTTCGTTTGCAATGATTCCTGCAAGGGTTGTTTTCCCAAGTCCCGGAGGACCGTACAACAAAACATGATCAAGCGGCTCACCTCTTTGTTTTGCAGCTTTTATAAAAATTTTCAGGTTATCAACAACTCTGTCTTGTCCTACATATTCATCAAAAGTTCTCGGTCTGAGAATATTCTCGTTAGTATCCTCAAAACCGGACTCCATGCTTACCAATCTGTTGTATTCTTCTAACCTTGACTCATACTCGTCCATAGAAACCTCGAATAATTATCATACGGTGCTTTTCAGAGCTTCTTTTATCAACTCTTCAAGTCCCATACCGTCTTTATAAACATTTTCTACTGCATCTTTCGCAGATTGCGTTGTGTGACCGAGATACATAAGAGCTTCGACTGCACTATTATATAAATCTGTATCACAGCATTTTGTTATTATATCACTGTTTTTAGTATTATTAAATGATAAATCCTTTTTAATTTTATCTTTCAATTCAAGCACAATCCTCTGCGCAAGTTTAGGACCTACTCCTTTAACCTTGCAAAGCATTTTATGGTCACCCGATGAAACAGAAACACAAAAATCATACGATGACATTGATGACAAAATCGCAATAGCCATTTTAGGGCCTACTCCGCTCACAGACAGAAGCATATTAAAAGCATTAAGCTCTTCTTTTGATACAAAACCGTACAGAGAAATGTCATCTTCTTTTACACTCATATATGTATATAAAGAAACAAGCTCACCCTCACATACCTGTGTAATTGAAGAATAAGATGTGAAAATTTTAAATCCTATACCGCTGACATCAATCACAAGATAATCAGCACCAATCATTGCAACAGGACCTTTTATATATTCAAACACTTTGCTTTTCTCCTTATCTAAATTGGTTTTGAAAACATC
>JAZQHN010000069.1:0-2750 GCA_045540615.1 Clostridia bacterium | reverse complement strand
CTGTCCGCCGGGATAACCGAATACGTCGGTAACACCCTGTTCAATTAAGGTTTGAACCACAATTTGTGCCCCTGTCAAAATCCTTCCTTTGCCCATTTTGATTCCTCCTGTTCCCTTTTTCTTACCGTATGACAAAAAACTCCCTCGTCTCTTTTTACATCAAAAGAGACAAAAGAGCCCAAACTTCAAAGAAAACTTTTCCGATAAAACTCTTATTCTTTCTGATTTTCCATGTTTTTATCATTATATCATTCATTGCTGTATTTGTCAACACCATTTCCCTCTAATTCTATTATAACACAAAAAAGTTGTGATGAGTTATGCTCTTCTCTGTTTTATTTCTTATTCTTATTCGTATCGTTTTATTTCTTTTATGTTTCTTTTATATAAAGGGGCTACTGATGAGGTTCCTGTTGAGGCTGCCGTTGGAGTTACCAATGAGGTCACCGTTGAGGTTACTGTTGAGGTTACCAACAAGGTTACCGATAGAGCTTCCGCACAAAAAGAAACACCCCGAATCCGAGGTGCTTCTGCATTGCTATTTATCAATATCCAAAAAATCCTTCAGTTTTTCAAAGAAGGTTTTGCTACGTTTGTAGCTGCCGCCTGTTTCCTTATCAAATTCCATCAGCAGTTCCTTTTGCTTTTGGGACAGATTTTTGGGAATTTCCACAACCACCTTCACCAGTTGGTCACCTCGTCCCCCTCCTCTGAGAGAAGGAATCCCTTTATTTTTCAGACGAAATACCGTATCGGTCTGGGTTCCTTCCGGAATATGATACCGAATTTTTCCGTCAATGGTGGGAACTTCAATATCACAACCCAAGGTTGCCTGAACAAAGGTAATAGGCACTTCACAATGAACATTGTACCCTTCACGGGTAAACAAATCATGCCGCTTGATACGAACCGTAATCAGCAAATCCCCGGAAGGACCGCCTTTATGTCCCATATCACCTTCGCCCCGCATGGAAACGGTCTGACCGTCATCAATCCCTGCAGGAATTTTTACCGAAATGGTTCTGCGACGTTTCACCTTTCCCTGACCGTTACAAACAGTGCACGGGTCTTTGATAATCTTACCTTCTCCGCGGCAAGTAGAACAAGGACTGGTACTGACAAAATTCCCAAGAGGTGTTCTCTGAGTGGTTTTCACCTGACCTGTTCCCTTACAGGTAGGACATGTTTCGGGAGAAGTCCCTTTTTTTGCTCCTGTTCCCTGACAGGTTTCGCAATCCTCCACTCTCAGAATGGTAAGCTCTTTGGTCACACCAAATGTTGCTTCGGTAAAGCTTAGCTCTATGCTCTGATGAATATCTCCGCCCTTTCGTGGGCCATTCCGTCTTGAACCACCGCCAAAGCCGCCTCCAAAACCGCCGCCGAAAAAGCTTTCGAAAATATCACCCATATCAAAGCCACCGAAACCACCGGCACCTCCGCCTCCAAAGCCTGCATTGGGGTCAACCCCAGCATGACCGAACTGGTCATACGCCTGCTTTTTTTGCGGGTCACTGAGAACCTCATACGCCTCATTGACTTCTTTGAACTTTTCTTCTGCCTGGGGGTTATCCTTATTGATATCGGGATGATACTGCTTTGCCATTTTACGGTATGCCTTTTTAATCTGGTCACCGTCGGCACCCTTATCAATCCCTAAGACCTCATAATAGTCCCTTTTATCCGCCATAAATCCTCAATCCTTTTTATTGCTTGTTTCCGTCCTCGTCAACAACCTCGTAATCAGCATCTACCACATTATCATCTGCAGGCTGACCTTGTGCACCGCCTGCTGCCTGCTGCTGTGCTGCAGCTTCCTGATAAAGCTTGGTGGAAATTTCGCTGAATTTATTGGTCAGAGCTTCGCTGCCTGTCTTGATTGCTTCGATATCTGTTCCTGCAGCCTTTTCCTTCAAATCCTTCACCAATGCTTCCAATTCGGATTTTTCGCTGTCAGAAATTTTATCACCCAATTCCTTCATGGTGCGTTCTACCTGACTGCACAAGGATTCTGCATTATTCTTAATTTCTACTTCTTCTTTCTTCTTTTTATCTTCCTCTGCAAACTTTTCTGCTTCTTTGACAGCCTTATCGATTTCTTCGTCACTCAGATTGGAGCTTGCAGTGATGGTAATATTCTGTTCGTTTCCGGTTCCCAAATCCTTTGCAGATACATGAACAATACCGTTTGCATCAATATCAAAGGTAACTTCAATCTGAGGCACACCTCTGGGAGCCATAGGAATATCTGACAGAGTGAAACGACCCAAGGTCTTATTATAAGCTGCCAGCTCACGTTCCCCTTGGAGTACATGAACTTCAACATTGGTCTGATTGTCAGCCGCCGTTGAGAAAATCTGACTCTTCTTGGTGGGAATGGTGGTGTTTCGTTCAATCAGCTTTGTAAATACTCCGCCCATGGTTTCAATTCCCAAAGAAAGAGGTGCAACGTCCAAAAGCAGAAGACCTGTTACATCACCAACCAAAACACCTGCCTGCAATGCTGCACCCATAGCAACACATTCGTCAGGGTTGATACCTTTATGAGGTTCTTTTCCGGTTAATTTCTTTACTGCTTCCACAACTGCAGGAATTCTTGTAGAACCCCCTACCAAAATGACTTTATCCACCTGATCTGCAGTTAAGCCTGCATCAGAGAGTGCACGTCTTGCAGGTTCGATGGTAGCTGCTACCAAATCAGCAGTCATTTCATCAAATTTTGCACGGGTCAAGGTCACATCCAGATGCTTAGG
>JAZQHN010000068.1:0-6388 GCA_045540615.1 Clostridia bacterium | reverse complement strand
GGCGATTTAAATGTTGCTCACAGGGAAATTGATTTGAAAAATCCAAAAACAAATCGAAATAATGCAGGGTTTACTGACCAAGAAAGAGAAAAGTTGACCAAACTGTTACAGAGCGGATTTATTGATACTTACCGTTATTTTTATCCGGATAAAGAAGGGGTGTATTCCTGGTGGTCTTACCGTTTTCAGGCAAGAACGAAAAATGCGGGATGGCGGATCGATTATTTTTTGGTTTCTCAAAGCCTTGAAAATCGATTACAGGGTGCAACCATTCATACGGAAATTTTCGGTTCAGACCATTGCCCTGTAGAACTAACCATGGAAGGGACTTTGGTATGAAACTTCAAGTCATTGCAAGAATAGAAAATGATTTTCTGGAAAAATTCGGTCTTCCCAGACAGAGCGGGCTGATAGAAGAACTGAAATCCAGAATTGTATTTGAAAAGGAATTTGCACGGGTAGAAATGATACGGGGTTTGGAAGAATTTTCTCACATCTGGTTGATTTGGGGATTCTCTGAGTCAAAGGGGTGGTCGCCAACAGTTCGTCCTCCAAGACTTGGAGGAAATAAGCGAATGGGTGTGTTTGCAACCCGTTCTCCTTTTCGTCCTAATGGATTAGGTCTTTCCGCTGTTCGATTAGAACAAATTGAGCAAGGGTATGTAACGGTATCAGGAGCAGATTTAATGAACGGAACACCCATTTACGATATTAAGCCCTATTTACCCTTTTCGGACAGTTATCCATGTGCGAAAGGCGGATTTGCTCAACAAGTAATGGATTACCGATTGAAGGTTGTTTTTGAAGAGACAGGGAATTTATCAGAGGAACAAAAAATCGCCCTGACCAAGGTGTTGGAGCAAGACCCCAGACCCGGTTATCAGGACGATCCTCATAGAATTTATTCTTTTTCTTTTCACCGCTTCACTGTAAAATTTCGAGTGGAACATGGTGTTGCAATTGTGGTGGAAGTGACTTAATATACTTCAATTTCACTGATGCTGATATCGTTCCAATCACCGTATTTACTGTCTAAAATCTGGAAAGTAATATAATTGGTATCTACAGGAGTGTCAAAGGAGACGGTTTGCATTTGTCTGTATTGATCGATGGAGCAAGTGACCTCTTTTGAACCTCCTTGGTAGGAAATACGGAGCTTGGTAATTCGTCTGTTTCTTCGATAGGTATCTTCAGTTCTGAAATAACCATTAGAAAAACGGACACCGCTGACCCGTTGAGGTGTTGAGGAACGCAATGTAATGCTGGGTGTTAAACCGTATTTGATATCGGATGCCCAACAGGTTGCATAATTCCCGTCAAGAACATTTTCGGGATTGTAATAATAAACGTTGCCGTAATCATCAGTATCACTTCCGCGGAAACTGCTGGCATCAACTGTTGAAAAAACGGGTGCAGCAATGGGAGTGGGTGTGACTGTTGGTTTTTCAGATACGCTTTCTTCAATCGGCTGAGAAGAAGCGGTCGCAACAGATTCCGGCTTTATTCCGAAACCATCGCTTTTATCCAGCTTTTGTTTTGGCTTTATAATCAGAAAACCAATGATAAGAGAAAAAACAATAACGATTCCTACAGCCGCACAAAGAGCTGCAAAAATGATGGTTTTATCGTTATCTTGTTTTCCGATTTTTGTGCCACACCGACTGCAATATAATTCCCCCTGTTTCAGCGGTGCCCCGCATTCTTTACAATTCATGATATTTTCCCTCGTTTCATTTGTAATGATAGATTAATCATATCATAAATTATTGAGAATGTCAATGAAAAGGGGAAATTGTAATCTGATTGAGAAAAATGTAGGGAATGTTTGACAAATGAAACAGTTTTTGATATAATAAATAATAATGAAATTTTTTAGGAGGTAAGGAAACAATGAGTCAAGAAAAGTTTTACATTACAACCCCCATTTATTATCCCAGCGGAAAACCCCATATTGGTCATTCTTATACCACTGTGGCGGCAGATGCAATGGCGAGATACAAACGAATGCGGGGCTATGATGTTTATTTCCTTACAGGATCTGACGAACACGGTCAGAAAATTGAAAGAAAAGCAGAAGAGGCAGGAGTTACCCCTCAGGCTTATGTAGATGAAATCGTTGCAGGCTTCCAAAAGGTTTGGAAAGCATTGGATATTACCAATGACGATTTTATCAGAACTACAGAAGAACGTCATGAAAAAATCGTACAGAAAATCTTTGATAAGCTGTACGAAAAAGGAGATATTTATAAAAGCGAATACGAGGGTTGGTACTGTACTCCCTGCGAATCCTTTTGGACCGAGCATCAGTTGGTAGACGGAAAATGTCCTGACTGCGGACGGGAAGTGGAGCTGACCAAGGAAGAAAGTTATTTCTTTAAGCTTTCCAAATATCAGGACAAGCTGATTGAACTGATTGAAAATAATCCAGAATTTATTTTGCCACAATCCAGACAAAATGAAATGCTGAACAATTTCTTGCGTCCCGGTTTGGAGGATCTTTGTGTTTCCAGAACCAGTTTCAAGTGGGGAATTCCGGTTACCTTTGACCCCAAGCATGTTATTTATGTGTGGTTGGATGCGTTGACCAATTATATTACCGCCCTTGGCTATCTGTCTGACGATGATTCTAAGTTTAACACATATTGGCCTGCTGATGTGCATTTGGTAGGGAAGGAAATTGTCCGTTTCCATACCATTATTTGGCCCGCAATGCTGATGGCATTGGATTTGCCCTTGCCTAAGCAGGTGTTTGGTCATGGTTGGTTGCTGTTAGAAGGCGGAAAAATGTCTAAATCCAAAGGGAATGTGGTTGATCCGTTAGTGCTGATTGATTTATACGGCGTGGATGCCATTCGTTATTTTCTTCTTCGTGAGGTTCCCTTCGGGGCAGACGGAGTGTTTACCAACGAAGCATTGATCAACAGAATCAATTCTGATTTGGCAAACGATTTGGGAAATCTTCTCAGCCGTACCGTTGCCATGATTGAAAAATACTTTGGAGGAACCTTGCCTGAAACAGTGGAAAAGGGTGAGTTTGATGACCAATTGGAAGGATTGGCGGCAGAAACCCCTGTGAAAGTAGAAGAATTAATGGAAACCATGCAGTTTAATACTGCATTGGCTCAAATTTGGAAATTGGTATCCAGAACCAATAAATATATTGATGAAACTGCTCCCTGGGTGCTTGCCAAGGATGAAAACAGCAAAAACAGACTGGCAGGAGTGATGTATCACCTGGCAGAATCACTGCGAATTATTGCGGTGCTAATCGCCCCCTTTATGCCTACTACTTCCACGCAAATTTTTGAACAGCTCGGAATCAAAGAGGAAATGGGCTGGGATAGTGCAAAAACTTGGGGTGGATTGCCTGCAGGTTTTAAGGTTTGCAAAGGAGACGCTTTGTTCCCCAGAATTGATGTGGAAAAAGAATTGGAAAAATTGGAACAGTTAAATCCTACAAAACCTGTTGAAGAAGAACCCAAAGAAGAAAAAGTGCCTGAAATTTCTTTTGATGATTTTACCAAACTTGATTTGCGTACTGCAAAGGTATTGGATTGTAAAAAGGTAGAAGGTGCAGATAAATTGCTGCTGTTTGATTTGGATTTGGGAACGGAAAAACGGCAGATTGTATCCGGGATTGCAAAGTGGTATCAACCTGAAACTCTGATTGGCAAAAATGTTGTTATTATTGCCAATCTGGCACCTCGGAAGATTCGTGGAATCATGTCTCAGGGTATGATTTTATCTGCAGAGGATGGAGATGAATTATCCGTACTGACCACCTTGGATGATGTGTCCGGCGGTTCTAAGGTTTGCTAAGGAGTGTTCTATGTTTTTTGATTCTCACGCCCATTATGATGACGGACGGTTTGATGAAGACCGTGATGCAATAATCAAAGGGCTGATTAAACAAAATGTAAGTACAGTAATCAATGTGGGGGCTGACATGGTCAGCTCCCATAACAGTATTCGGTTGGCAGAACAGTATCCGGGATTTTTCGCAGCGGTAGGAGTGCATCCTCACGAAGCGGAGAACATGAAGGAAGAAGATTTGGAACAATTGAAACAATGGTTTTCTCACGAAAAGGTGGTTGCCTTAGGAGAAATCGGGTTGGATTATTATTATGATCATTCTCCCAGAGATGTGCAACGGTATTGGTTTGACCGCCAAATGAAGTTGGCAATAGAATATGATATGCCTATTATCATTCACAATCGCGATGCTCATGGAGATACGATGGAATTATTAAAAAAGTATCCCGAGGCAAGCGGTGTGCTTCATTGTTATTCCGGAAGTGCAGAAATGGCAAAGGAACTTTCGAAAATGGGATGGTATCTTGCATTCGGAGGATCCTGTACGTTTAAAAATGCCAAAGAGCTGCCAAAGGTCATTGAGCAGATTCCTGAGGAGTTGTTTTTGATTGAAACAGATTGTCCTTATCTTGCTCCTGTTCCTCATCGGGGAGAACGGAACCATTCCGGACTTTTGATTCATGTTGCAGAAAAAATCGGCACCATTCGTGGTTGGTCGGTAGAAGAGGTTGCAAGAAAAAGCCGCGAAAATGCGGAAAGACTGTTTCGAATTTAGCACCTTTTATTCTCTTTTTTCATATTATAACAATGAAATGTTGATGAGAAAGGAGATTGTTATGTCAGAGTTAAAACATTGTAATAAAGAACAGCAGTCTTGTCAGATGCCGGAGGGAATGATGCCTTTTGTAGTGTATGGTTATCCTATGATGAGTCAGATGCCCATGCCTTATTCCTGGGGAGGCTCGGAGGAACGATGCGGAATGTATGGTACCATGCCTCAATGCTATCCGCAAATGAATGTGATGAATCCCGTCTTTTTTAAACCTTATCAAAGACCCGGATGTGGTTGCGGAGTTCCAGATTTAGAAGAATAAACAGAGATTGAGATCAATACCTGCTTTAATTGCGGGTATTGATTTTTTATTGTCCTTTTCTCTTGACAAATCAAGGAAAAGAGAGTATAATATGAGAGTAATTCTCAAATTCGGAGGAAGAAAAAATGGCATATCAGACCAAACAAAAGCAATTGCTGCTCTCTTTTTTGGAACATCATAAAAAAGAACAGTTATCCATAGAAGAAATTGCAGAAAAAATGCCTCATGGACTTGGAAAAAGTACGTTATACCGTTTGATGGGTCAGTTAACCAAACAAGGTGAAGTCATGCGTTTTCGAGGAAATGACCAAAAAACAGTTCGGTATCAGTTGGTAAGCAAGGAAGATGGATGCAATGGGCACTTTCATGCCCAATGTACCTCTTGCGGAACTTTATTTCATCTTCATTGTGATTTTATGAAGGATTTGGGGAATCACATGGGAGATCATCACCATTTTCAGATTAATTCTGCCCAAACCATATTATACGGAATTTGTCACAACTGTAGGGAGGACTGAAAAATGAAACGATATTGGAACCTGTGTCTTGTTCTATTTTGCTGTTTTTGTTTGTTTGGATGCAATAATGAAAAAGAAATATCAGAAAACAAAATAAAAATTGTGGCGTCTAACTTTCCTTTGTATGACATTGCCCGTGCTTTGGGAGGAGAAGAGGTTCAAGTGAAAATGTTGTTAAAGCCGGGGGCGGAAAGTCATTCTTTTGAGCCTTCTCCTAAGGATATGATTACAATTGACCAATCGGATTTGTTTCTTTGTATCGGCGGAGAATCAGAGGCATGGGTAAAAAATCTGGAAGGGCAGCATACAATTTCGATGATTCATGTTGTAGAATTGAATCAACATGAAGACCATAACCATGGAAGAGATGAGCATATTTGGACCAATCCTGATAACGTAAAGAATATGGCAGAAGTGGTTTGTAAAGAATTGTGCGGATTAAATCCTGAAAAGAAAGATGTTTATCAAAAAAATTTAGATCAATATCAAGAAGAACTTTCTCAATTGGATGCTCGTTTTACTAAAACGGTAAAAGATGGAAAACGAAGAAAAATGATATTTGGAGATCGGTTTCCCTTTCTTTATTTTGCTGAGAAATACGGACTTGACTATTTATCAGCATTTCCCGGGTGTGCTTCCCAAGCAGAACCGAGTGCTGCTCAAATGACAAAATTAATTGATACGGTAAAAAAAGAAAATATCCCGGTGGTATTTTATCTGGAATTGTCTAATCAAACTATTGCAGATGCTGTTTCAGAAGAAACGGGTGCAAAGAAAGCTTTGTTTCACTCTTGTCACAATGTGAGTCGTGAAGAGTTTGAGAGGGGAGAAACTTATCTTTCTTTAATGAATCGAAATTGTGACAGATTGAAGGAGGCACTCAATTGATGGTAAGTTGTAATCACGTAAGTTTTTCATATGATAAAAAAAGAGTTTTGTCTGATCTTTCATTTGAACTTAATC